>CAZXBZ010000171.1:0-7631 GCA_964639135.1 uncultured Solibacteraceae bacterium
ACGACAGCCTCCGAATTCTGAAATTGAGTATCGTCCTGATCGGTTTAAGCCTTTACTTTCCCCCGGCGCAAAAAGCCCAATCCGCCTCTCAATTTCCGCCGGAGATCAACCAGACGGAACTGGCAAGCTACATCCGATACCTCAACCTCTGGCCCAAGGAGGTCTCGGTGGAATTCGGGAAAGCTGCGCCTTCGCAAGCGCTGCCGGGCTTTTTCGACCTGCCGGTAAAGATAAGCGCCGGACAAGCCACAATCACACAGATGTACCTGCTTGCACCCGACGGCAAACATCTCGTGCGAGCGCAGGCGGGCGACCGGCTGGGCAAGACCGTATTCGCGCTTGACGGTTATCCGTTCGCCTACGAGCAGTCGAAGCTGAAGCTCGAGGGACGCCCCAGCGTGGGCTCCGCGAATGCCGCGGTCACGGTGGCCGTGTTCAGCGACTTCCAGTGCGGCTTCTGCCGGGAAGAAGCCAAAATTCTCCGAAGCAACCTGCTAGGCGCATACCCCGGCAAAGTACGAATGGTGTTCGTCGATTTCCCGCTCATTCAGATCCATGACTGGGCGCGGCGCGCCGCCGTCGCCGGACGCTGCGTGGCCGCGCGGGACGAAGAAAAATTCTGGGTATACCACGACTGGGTGTTCGACGAACAGCCGGCGCTCACCGCGGCTAATTTCGGTCAAAAGCTGCTCCACTGGGCGGAGGCCAACGCCGTGGATGGAGTGCGCTTGGGCCAGTGCCTCGACGACCCAGCCATCAATCAGGCCGTTACCGCCAGCTTCCAGGAAGCTCTCGATCTGGGGCTGAACTCCACGCCCACGCTGTTCGTGAACGGAAGACAAATTGGCGGCAAGCTCGAGTGGCTGGCTCTCAAGCAAGTCATCGATACGGAACTCGAGTACGCCGAGCAAGCGGCCAGGAAGAGTGAGGAGTGCTGTTCGGTTTCTCTGCCGGACATCTTCAAACAGTGACCGCCAACCGGCTCCGCCACGTATTTCGAAAGGTCTGCGCCCCGGCCGCCGCTCTGCTGCTGGGAATCAGCACGATACCCGGCGCATCGCCGGGTATCGATTTTTCGAGCGCGCGATGGCGGCAACATGCCGCTTATCTGGCGGATCCCTCCCTCGAAGGCAGGGCTTTGGGGAGCAAGGGAATCGCCAAAGCTGCCCGCTACATCGAAGATCAGTTCCGTGATCTGGGCCTCGCGTCCGCGCCGGAATTGGGCGTCCGGCTCAGCTTTCCCGCGAATCTTGATCTGGAGATGGAGGAAACATCCAGCCGCAATCGCTTCAGCATCGGCGGACCCGCGTCCTCGACCTCCTTCACCTTGCGAAGAGACTATCAGCCGCTATCCTTCTCCGGAAACGGCGGATTGGAAAACCGCCCGCTCGCGTTTGCCGGCTACGCCATCGCCGATCCCCAGCGCAATTACGATGATTTCGCGGGATTGGATATTCGCGGGAAAGTGGTTATTGCCTTTCGACGGGAGCCGCAAGAACGCTCGGAGAGCAGCCGCTTCCAGGGGCTCGATTTCACCCGCGGCGCTGCCTTCGCGGCGAAGGCTCGGGAAATCTCGGTCCGCGGCGGCGCCGCGTTGGTTCTCATCACCAACCGCCTGCCCGAGGAAGCCGGCGACGACTTGCCGCCCTTCGCATCGTCGAGCGGCCCCGGCCAGTTGCCGATCCCGGTGGTGCTGGTTCGGGCGCAAAGCATCGCGCCGTTCTTCACCGAGCAAGGGCTGGATCTGGCCTCCCTGGTCCGGGCGATCGACCAGGAAGAACAGCCGCGCTCCTTCGAATTTCCCGCCGGCTACCGGGCAACGCTTCACGTCAAACTGAAAGGAACAAGTGTGAAGGGCGTTGACGTTCTGGGCTGGCGCGCCGGGCGGACGGACGAATACGTGGTGGTGGGAGCGCATTACGACCACATCGGCCACGGCGAGCGCTTTGCCATGGACCCGGCAAATCGTGGAAAGATCCACCCCGGCGCCGACGACAATGCCTCGGGCGTGGCCTCCCTACTCGAGATGGCCAGAGTAATCGCGCGGGGGCCGGTGCTTCGGCGTGGCATCCTGTTCGTCGCCTTCGCGGGCGAAGAACACGGGTTATTCGGCTCCACCGCCTTGCGGGAAAATCTCGCCGCGATGCCCGGCCGCCTAACGGGCATGATGAACTTCGACATGGTGGGCCGCTTGCGGGACAACCGGCTCTTCATTGCGGGCCTCGACAGCGTACCGGCGCTCGCGCCCGTTACCGAATCAGCCGCCCGGAAGCTGGGGCTGTCGCTTGAACGGATCACCGATTACTCCTACAGCATGAGTGACCACGGCACATTTTTGGATGCTGGAGTTCCAGCCGTACTATTCTTTACCGGACTTCACGACGAGTACCATACCGCGCTCGATACGCCAGACCGGCTGAACGCGGAAGGCGCACTCCGGATACTGGCCGTTGCCCATGAGACCCTCCTCACGATGGCCGATGGCGCGGAAAGCCTCGAATATATTGGGGGCAAGGACCCCGCGATCCAGCGGCATTCGCGGGAGATCGTCGCTCCCTCCAATCCCTTTCAGCAGGAATGAGTTCCGATGACACGCGCCGGCCGCTAGCTCCGTGCGAGAAAACGCCTAGTACTCTAGGCTCCCGGACTCATTCCAGACCCTTGAAAGCTCGCTGGAAACTCAATATCCTTTGGGTATCCTTGTTTGCGAGAAGAAAATCAGGCAGCGGGCGCGAACCCGGTGGTTCCCGTTCACGTCTGATGCATCCATAAACCTGTTGGATCATAACGAGGCTGTCGCGCACGCGTTGCGCCATGTGGTACGCCGCGATACACCTCGCTCCATCGGGCACGTCGGGTCAGCGCGCCGCCGAAGCGGCGCGGAAGAGCATCGTTTTTGACAAACCGGTAATGGGCAGCTAGAAGCGGCCGATAAGTACAGAGCATGCAAGCGACCAGAATCCAGGCGACACGAACGCAGGAATTGCCCCCGCTGATTCTTCATCCGCTTGCGGATGAGGGCTCACCGGAGAGCATGCTGGAAGGTTCGCGCGCGAACCTTATGCTGCACGGCCTTCTGCCGCACGATGCCCAATCAGAGGACGAACTTGTGGAGAAGGTGGCGCGCAGCCGCTACCTGGAACTCCGCATGCTGTTCTTCGTCGGGAAAGACCTGGAGCGCTGGCTTCAACAGTGCGCTGAACTCGTGGAGAACGACCGGGAGCTTGCCAGCGAAAACTATAGCCAGCAGAGCTTCGCCAGCTATCTGATCGAAAGCACACCGGCGGGAGTCCGCAACAAACTCCTCTCGTGGGGAGTGGTGGATTACCGGAATATCTTCGTACGCGCCCTGGGTTTGCGCTCGGTATTCCAGGAATTGCCGCCGTTCGATGTCGTCTCGCGCACCTTCCTTCTTGATTACCATCGGTTTACGGATTACCTCTATGCCTGCCGCCAGCAGTTGAGTCCGTTCACTCCAATTGCCGTCAACACCTTCAGCTTTGAGATCTACGCCTCGTCGGAATATAGCCAGATCCTCGAGAAACAATGGAACGAAGCCGGTATCTGACCTTCGCTCCTTCCGTGTATCCCCAGTCATTTTCATTCCAGCCCGCGATCCCTCGCACGGCTCACATTAGGCTCCCTACGCCGCCATCCCGGTGATATCTTGTTGCTATGCCCTTCCCCCGCGCTCTTCTGGTGAAGCAGCATTTCCCGAACCGTGCCATCGCGGACATCCCCGCCGAAACCCATCGCCAGCTTTCGGAATCGAACTTCTCCTCCAAGGTCAGGCAAGGCGGCACTGTCGCCATCGGCGTGGGCAGCCGGGGAATCGTGAATATCGACATCATCGTCAAGGCCATCGTCGATTACTGGAAATCCATCGGACGGCGGCCCTTCCTCTTTCCCGCCATGGGAAGCCATGGCGCCGCCACGGCCGAGGGACAGGCGGATGTGCTGGCCCACTACGGCATTACCGAATCCGCCATGGGCTGCCCGATCCATAGCCAGTTAGAGGTGGTTTCCCTCGGCAAGACCTCGGATGGCATCGAGTCTTTTATCGACCGGCTGGCCTTTGAAAGCGATGGCGTAATGATGGCGGGCCGGGTGAAGTGGCACACCGATTACGTGGGCGCCATCGAGAGCGGTCTTTTCAAGATGATGGCGATCGGCCTCGGAAAGTTCGCGGGCGCGAAGATCTATCATGCCGAGGCATACCGCCATTACGGTTTGGAGCACGTAATCCGCACGGTGGGACGTCAGGTATTGGCGTCGGGCAAGATCCTGGGCGGCCTCGCGATCCTTGAAGACGCCAATCATCAAACCGCCAAACTGGCGGCCGTGCCCGCGGAAACCATGGAAAAGGACGAGGAACAACTCCTGCGCCTGGTGTCGGAGTGGAAGGCGCGGATACCCGTAAAGGAACTCGACATTCTGATCGTTGACGAAATGGGCAAGCACATCTCCGGCGCGGGAATGGATACCAAGGTAATCAACCGCAGCGTCTGGGGTGAATCGAATTGTTTTCCGAACCTGCCGCTCATCCGCCGCGTTTTTGCCCGTAAATTGGGCGAGATGAGTTACGGCAACGCGGTGGGCATCGGGCTGGCCGATATGGTGACGGACCGGCTCGTCGAATCCGTGAACTGGAACACCACCCACATCAATTCCATTACCGCGAATTCCATCACGGCGATTCGCACTCCCATCCATTTCCCGACGGATCGGGAGTGCCTCGACAAGCTCGCCCTCTCCTGCGGAGTCTTCGACCCTGCCACCGTGAAACTAGCGCGGATCCGCGATACCATGCACCTCGACGTGCTGGAACTCAGTGAAACCTTGCGCGAGGAAGTGGACGCCAGCCCCGCGCTTGAGGTTCTCGGCGTCCGGGATTGGGAGTATGATTCGGCGGGCATGCTGCCCGATACGTTTCATGCACATGCGGGTGTTACGCCCGTCTCCTGAGCGCGGCGCAAGTCCGGCAGGCTCCGGCAACGGTATAATTTAACGAGATCACGTTTGTGAACGGAAAGGGACGTAGCGCCGTTTGCAGGATTCAAGCATTCTGTGGCTTCGCGTGGCCGCGATCCTCTATTTTCCAGGCCTGATCGTCGCGCTGCTTTCGTTTATCCACCACCATCCGGGGCGTTATCGCTTCGCGCTGGTGAGCTTTCTCATGGGCGCCACGGTCCACCTGGTGGCGGTCGCCGAGGAATCATTCGAGGTGGGTACGTTCCCGGCCAACAACTTCTTCGAAGCGATTTCCCTCCTGGGCTTGGTGCTGGCGGTCGTTTTTTTGATCTGCCATTGGCTCTACCACTTCGACAGCCTGGCCGTGCTCATCATGCCGCTGGTATTTCTGATGACGCTCACGGGAAGCGCCGCCGGAGGAAATCCGGCCTGGCAGATCGGGCCGATGCGCAACGTCTGGCTCACGACGCACGTGGTGTTCATCATGCTGGGGTACGCGGGCCTGCTGATCGCGGCCGCCGCGTCCGTCTTCTATTTGTGGCGGGCACGGCAGCTTAAGGCGAAACGGCTGCCGGCGGAGGATGACAAAGTCCCCCCGCTGATGACGCTCGATCTGATCGTGGCGCGATCGCTCGGATGGGGATTCCTGGCGCTGACCGCGGGCCTGGTCGTGGGCATCATCTGGGCATCGAGCGTGAGCGGCATGCGATGGATCTTCGAGCAGCGGATCCTGATCGCGGTGATCACCTGGCTGATCTACCTACTGCTGGTGTTCTTGCGTTCCGCCTCCGGGTGGCGGGGCGCGAAAGCGGCCACACTGACCGTGGCCGCGCTGTTTCTTTGCGGAGTGACCTGGGTGGCCCATTCCGGAGTGGCGGTGGTGTTGCGGCAATGAACCTCTGGACGGTCGGCCTCAGCCATCATACGGCTCCCGTGGAGTTGAGGGAGAAATTCGCCTTCGATTCCCGCACGATGCTCGAAGCCTGCGAGAGGCTGAGGCTCGTCGACGGTGTCACCGAAGGCTTTCTGATTTCCACCTGCAACCGCGTGGAAGTGACGGCGCTGCTCGAGGAAAACCGGAACGGCAAGGAAGCGCTGCTGGCCTTCCTGCGGGCCGAGGGGACCGGCCGCATCCTCGCGGAAGACAAGTATTTTTACGCCCTGCACGGCCGCGAAAGCATCCGGCATCTGTTTCGCGTGGCGGCGAGCCTCGATTCCATGGTTGTGGGCGAGCCACAGATCCTGGGCCAGTTGAAGGCGGCTTACGCGGTGGCGCGCAAGGCGCGCACGCTGCACGGCGCGCTTGACCTGATGGTCACCCGGGCCTTCCGCCTCGCCAAGCGCGTGCGCTCGGAAACCGGCATCGGCGAAAACGCGGTCTCCATCAGCTTCGCCGCCGTGGAACTGGCGCGGCGGATCTTCGGATCCCTCAAGGGAAAGCACGTGCTGCTTCTGGGCGCGGGCAAAATGTCTGAACTGGCGGCGCGCCACCTGCATCGCTCGGGCGCTGAAAACATCTACGTCGCGAATAGAACATACGAACGGGCGGTGGAGCTGGCTTCGATCTTCCGCGGGCAGAGCTTCCCCTACGAAGATCTGCCGCGCAGGCTGCCCGAGATGGATATCGTAATCACCTCGAGCGGAGCGTCGCAGCACGTCATCACCAGGGAACTGATGCGAACGGTGATGGATGCCCGGCGGCACCGGCCGGCCTTCCTCATCGACATCGCGGTCCCCCGCAACGTGGAGCCCTCCGTCCATCAGCTTGACCAAGTGTTTCTCTACGATATCGACGATTTGCGGAAGGTGGTGGAAGAGAACGTTCGCGGCCGCGCGGCAAAAGCCGGGGAGGCCGAGGAGATCGTCCGCGAGGAAGTGGAAAAGACCCTGCTGCGCCTGAAGCGCCGGGAAGCGGCGCCCGCGATCATCGAACTCCAGGACCAGTTGGAGCGCATTCGCACCACCGAGATCGCCCGCGCCCGCCGCCGGCTGGGAGATCTTTCGCCGGAACAGGTGGAAGCCATCGAAGCCCTCACGCGCGGCATCGTGAATAAGATCGCCCATGGACCGATCTCGGAAATCCGCAGGCTTGCCTCGGACCCTGAAGGCCCGGCCGCCATGGACCTGCTGCGCCGCGCCTTCTGCGTGGATCCGGGCATGCTGGTATCCGCGGAAAGCGATACCGGCGGGGACTCCGTACACGAAGAAATTTTAGCCGTTGAAAGAGATCTCTCCCGGTGAAGCCCTCCCTTCCCGCCGCTGGCCCGTTCCTCCGCATTGGTTCACGCGGCTCGAAGCTCGCCCTGTGGCAAGCCTCCTGGGTGAAGGAACGGCTGGAAGAACGCGGCTGCGTTTGTGAGATCGAGATCATCAAGACCAAGGGCGACCAGATCCTCAACGTCCCCCTCGCCCGCATCGGTGGCAAGGGGTTGTTCACGAAAGAGATCGAGGAAGCGCTCCTCGATGGACGCATCGACCTCGCCGTGCATAGCCTGAAGGATTTGCCCACGGAGCTGCCCGCCGGGCTGACTATCGCCTCGATCCCCCAGCGCGAGGACGCACGCGACGTCATGGTTGGTGCAAAACTAACGGACCTTCCAGAGCGCGCGAAGGTCGGCACAAGCTCGCTCCGACGGTCCGCTCAGTTGCGCGCATTGCGG
>CAZXBZ010000172.1:0-7579 GCA_964639135.1 uncultured Solibacteraceae bacterium
TCCGCTGGTCCGGCTGGTTCGGGCCTAGGCGGTAAAGCTTCGAGGAAGCAGGCGCGGCATTCTCGCCACCGGTTGGGCGAGGCGCTACGCGCCCGATAACCTCTACATCCACGAGCCCCGGCACAAGTTCGTTCAGATAGGCGCGCGAAACCGGCATCGCCAGGGTTAGTTCCGTGTCGCTGGGTTTCGTATGTACCCACAGGTAAAGCCGGTTGTCTCGAGAGATCAAACCACTGGTTCGCCCCCATCCGGCCGGCGGAAACTCACACACACTCCCGATAGGCCACGTCCACGCCTCCTGGGGGCTGCGAACACACAATTCGAGTCCGGGATAGCGTTCTTCGAAATAGGGAAAGATCCTCTCGATCAACGCGGCCCGCTCGCCCGGCGGCGTGGTTGCCACCAGTTCACAAGGACCCGCCAGAAGGCTTTCGCGGCGATCCAATTCGCTGCTCAGAAGGAAGCTCGAAATTTGGCCGGAGAGGATATAAACGCCCACCGCGGTAAGGATCGCGAGCAGCAGGATCGGCACGGCGCCGATGAAGACATAGGTCACGCGCAACCGGTTGCGCAACGGCCAGAGCAGATGGCGGCTGAAGACGCGCAGATAACGGATCGCCAGCACGAAGCCCGCCAGAGTCAGCAGAACCCCCGCCAGCCCGCTCAGCGCGCCGAGTTCGGTGGTGAATAACGCGATGATGTATACCGCGAGCGAGAGCAGGTACGCCTTATCCACCAGCCGGAATTTTGGAATCGGGGTGGATGTGTCCGTCATGTGGATGGAGAAACAGCGGCAATTCCCGGGCGCATGGTGGCGCGTCCGCTTACCATCGGAGCACATGTTCCGATATCAGGCAAGACCGGCCGCCAGGGGCTCCAGCGCCTCGCTTCGCGGCGTCCGGCGGCCCGCCGCGGATCACTCGGCCAGCAATTCGCTCGGTGGATGCACGCCGTTGCCATGGCCAAAATTCTTCATCAGCTCCGTGGTTAGAATGTCGAACGCGGTTTGGGTGTCATCAGCCCAGTGAAAGAGATTCAAATCTTCTTTCGCGATCATGCCGTGCCTGGCCAGCGCATCGAAATTGACGATCTCATTCCAGAATTTGACGCCGTAAATGAGCACGGTCATCGGCTTCCTCAGCTTGTGCGTTTGAACCAGCGTGAGCATCTCGAACATTTCGTCCAGAGTCCCGAACCCCCCAGGGAACACCACCAGGGCCTTGGCCAGGTAGGCGAACCATAGCTTGCGCATGAAGAAGTAATGGAATTCGAAGTTCAGGGAATCGCTGATATAAGCATTCGGCTCCTGCTCGAAGGGCAGACTGATGTTGAGGCCGATGCTTTTTCCGCCGGCTTCGCTCGCGCCGCGGTTCGCGGCCTCCATGATCCCCGGGCCGCCCCCGCTGCAAATCACGTAATGGCGTTCATCCACCGGCAGCGAGGCGCTCCATTCCGTCAGCATCCGCGCCAGTTCGCGCGCCTCCTGGTAATAGCGCGACAGGGGGCCCGTTTCGTGGATTCTCGCCGAGCCGAAAAAGACCACCGTATCCCGCACTCTCTCCTTACGGAACCTCGCCTGCGGCTCCAGGTATTCCGCGATGATGCGGATGGTGCGGGCTTCCGAACTATTGAGAAAATCCGGATCCATGTACGGCTTGGGCCTTCTTCCGCCGTTCGCCCTGGGGGGAGTGTCGGATTGTTTATTGATAGGCATAATTACGGTTCTTTCCCCGGCGTAAACAGGAGGTTACGGCCTTACCGGCCGGTTAGGTCACTTGGGTTATCCCCGGTATCCCGGACGATGCCGCCTTCGAGCTTCTCCAGCCGTTTCTTCAAATGCCGAAGAGTCTTCATCATCTCTGGAAGCTGGGGAAACGCGGCGACGGCCCTCCGCCAGAGGCGCGCGTCGAATGCGGGGCTGCCGGACATCAGCGCGCCGGCTGGAACATCCCCTCCGATGCCGGCCTGGGCGTAGACAATCGCATTATCGTGGATCGTCAGATGCCCCGAGATGCCGGATTGCCCGGCCAGCAGCACGTTCTTCCCCAGTCTGGAAGTGCCCGCCAAACCGGTCTGGGCACAGATAATATTATCTTCGCCTACCTCGCAGGCGTGGCCCACCTGCACGAGGTTATCGATCTTGGCTCCCCTGCGTATTCTGGTCTCTCCGACGCTGGCGCGATCGACCGCGCTCAGGCACTGGACTTCCACGTCATCTTCGAGCACCGCGATGCCGCTCTGCGGAATCTTGAAATGCGAGCCGTCCTTGCGCTTCGCGTATCCGAACCCGTCACCACCCACCACCGCGCCGTTCTGCAGGGTGACGCGGTCACCGATCACGCAGAACTCCCTCACGGAGGAATGCGAATGCGCAAGAAAATCGTCACCGATCCGCGCGCCTTCGTAAAGCACCGCGTGGGGGTGCAGCACGCATCGCGCACCGATCCGCACGCGCGGCCCCACCACCGCGTACGCTCCGATCGAGGCGTTATCTCCCACCACGGCTGATGGATCGATGGACGCCGTGGGATGAATGCCGGGCGACGGGCGAGGCGCTTCGTAGAAGAGCGCGAGGGCGCGCGCGAAATCGAGATACGGATCGCTCGAAATCAGGAAGGAGGCCGGGACTCCCTCCACGGCTTCGCGCGCCAGAACCGCGCCGGCGCGGGTTTCCTTCACCTTCGAGGCGTATCTCGGGTTCGCCAGAAACGTCAACTCGGTTGGCGTTGCGCTCTCGATCGCGGCCACTCCAGTGATTTCCTGGGAACCATCCCCGATTAGCGCGCAGTCTAATAGTCTTGAAATCTCCGTCAAGTTCATGACTAATTCCAAGGGTACAATTTAATCATTCATGTTTTCTTGCCGCGCCATCGTGATTCTTGTGCTCATGCTACCCGTTATCGCGATTTTTGGCCAGCAAGGCGGCGATTCCACCCCCTCTCCCGAAGGCGCGGACAGCCAGGCCGCGAGCCCGGTGGAGATAGCTATCGAAGAGTTCAGGACGATCACCAGGGAACGCGGATTGCGCAAGGACAGCCCGAAACCATTCCAGGCGGGCGGCGGCAAATTGCCGCAATATCACGGACGTCTGACCTACAATCTCCGGAACGATGTTTTCGACGCGATCCCCCACCAGATCCGGCAGCGCGGCGGGGACGCTTCCATTCTTCGACGGCACCAGTTCGGATTCAACGTCAGCGGCCCGGTCTTCCTCCCGAAGCTATATAACGGCGGCACGAGGACGTTCTTCACGCTTTCGTACGAGGGCGTGCGCGAGAGTATTGCCCGCTCGATGCTCAATAGCCTCCCGATCCTTCCAGAACGGGAGGGAGATTTCTCCCAGACCGTGGATCAATCCGGTTTGCCCTTGCCGATTTTCGATCCGGCATCCACTTCTCCAAACCCCGCCTTCGATGAATCGCAACCGGTTTCAGAGCAGAATCTTCAGTACAACCGGACCCAGTTTGTGAACAATCGGATTCCGGTGAGCCGGCTTGACCCGGTGGCGATGGCCGCCACGCAGTTCTTCCCGGACCCCAACACGGACGTGGGACCGTTTTTTCGCAACAACTATTTTGTCGTCTCTCCGGAGCGCAACGTCGTCGATGGTTTCACCGGCCGGCTGGACCATATATTAAACGATCGCCACCGCGTGAGCCTCAGCCTCACAACCTCGGATGCCTTTGTTGGATCCGCGAAGTGGTTTGACAACGCCGCGAATACCGGAGTGCCCGACCGCAACGAGCAGGACCGCTCCTACGGATTTCAGCATATCTATACGATCTCCCCGGAAACGATCAATACCTTTGCATTTAACGCCTCGAATTCCGGATTGCTGAACGTGAGCGATGAAGAGACGGATTATCCGGATTCGCTGGGATTGCATGGCCGCCTGGGGAAGGTGTTTCCGTCATTCCATATTATTGACGGCTATCTTGACCTTGGACGGGCAAATATTATTCGCCGTAATCATAGCCATACATTTCAGGTTTCAGATACCTTTTCCACCCGGTTTCGCAATCATAACTTGAGATTTATTGGGCGGATTGTAAAGTATCAAATCAACACATACCAGCCAGCCTACCCGAGTGGCAATTACCAGTTCCAGACCAACTTCACCGCGCTGCCGGGTATTGTGAACACCGGGCACGCATTCGCCACGTTCCTCCTGGGCCAGGCGGATTTCGCCGAATTGAGCGTGATCGACAATCCGTCTTACTGGCGGCGTAGCCTCTCATCGGGGCGTGTCATCGATCAACTGGAGTTGCGCAAGGGATTGAACCTGACCATCGACCTGAATCTGGAGCGTAATCTGCCGCGCGTGGAGAAATACGACCGGCAGAGCACGGTGGATCTTTCCGCCGTCAACCCGGAGACGGGCAACAAGGGCGCTCTGGTATTTGCGGGGCGCGACGGATACGGACGGGCATTCCAGCAGGCGACCACGGTGCTTGAGCCGCGATTCTCGATCGCGTGGAACCCGACGAGCGACGCGGGGACGGTGCTGCGTTCGCACTATGCCAGATCCTATACGGGCCGGCCCCTTCAGTGGGGCCATTGGGGAACGCAGGGGTTCAACCTGTACCCGACGTTCATCTCTCCAAACCGTTTGCTGGACCCCGCGCTGGTGCTCCGCAACGGTATTCCCGCGGACACCGCGGCCGCGCCCGATCTCGACCCCTCGGCCGCGGACGATACCAATGCGAACCTGATGAATTTAAGCAGCAACGTCTCGACGTACGAGAGCTATGGAATGAGCATTGAGGGCGAAATGCCGGGCCATTTGCTCCTGGTGATTTCCGCCAACCGGGATTCCGGACGCAATCTGTTTACGGGCGAGGGAGTAACCAACCCGAACGCGGTACCGCTCGACTACCTCTCATACCGGGACCAGTTGAATGACGAAGAGTTTGTGCGGGACCTCCGCCCCTTCAGCCAGTATCAGTTATTTTCCCTGGGAGGGCTGTGGCCTGTTGCGCGCTACAACCGCGACCAGGCGGCGGTGCGCATCGAGAGACGAGCTAGCGCGGGCCTTACTCTCCGCGGGTCCTATAGCTTCTCGAAGCAGATGGATAATTACTCCGGCCCCACCGCCATCCAGGATATGTACAATTTGGGAAAAGAGTGGGCCGTCACGGCATGGAACAACCCACACGTTGTTTCCCTCAATTACGCCTACGAATTGCCCTTTGGCCCGAACAAGACTGTCTTTCAGTATTCGGATTGGAGGCGTTATCTTGTAGCGGGATGGTCGCTCAACGGCACCTCCACCGTTGTAAGCGGCAGCCCTCTTAGCCCGCGCCCGACTTTTAATAATACGGGGGGCGTGGTGCGTGGGCTTTACGTGAATCTCGTGCCGGGCGTGTCGCCCAGGCTGGAGCACCCGTCGGCGGAGCTTTGGTTTAATCCCGAAGCATTTTCCCATCCGGATGACTTCACGATCGGCAACGCTTCGCGGAACCTGGCGAATCTTTACGGACCCACGCGCCAAAATCACGACCTTTCGGTCAGCAAGCGGATTACTCTCAGCGCCAGCCAGAGCCTGGAATTTACGGCCGTTGGGCTGAATTTTCTAAATCACGCCAATCTTGACGACCCGGACACGCAGATCGGCACCGCCGCCGCGCCGAACGTGAATGCCGGAAAAATTATTCAATCCACGGGCGGACGAATCATCCAGGTGGGCTTGCGCCTCAATTTTTAATGTTCCGATGCGGATTCAACTGCGAGTTATTGGTCTGTTCCTAGCCGCCGCCATGGCGGCTGGGTCCCTCCACGCGGAGACCCCGGCGTTACCGGCCCAGCGCGCCGGAAAGCGAACCAAGGATGCGGGCGGAGCGCGCCGCGAAGCCGCGCGCGGACCTTCGAGCGTCCTGGTCCCAGCCTGGATCGCCAACGGCTCCGGCGCGCCGCTAAACCCGAAGGATTTTGAAGCCAAGTTCGTGGCTACCCCCTCGGCCGTGATCGCCGTCCGCGGGAATTCCACACCGCTTTTGCTGTTCGTCGCGATCGATTTCTCGGACTCCCTGATTCTCACCGAGGCGGCAAAAACCGCCCTCGTGCAATCGATCAATCAGGCAAATCCAGGCACCTACGTCGCTCTTCTCCGAATCCCGGAGCAGCCGATGGTGCTTCTCGATCCGTCGCTCGATCGCGATGCGTTCGCGGAAACACTTGCAACTCTGCCTATGAGCGGGCGGGCGGGCTTCTTTGAGATGGTGGATGTAATTGCCCGGGTTACGGATCCTCTGATGCGGCAAAATCCTGTTCGCGCCGCCGTCCTTTATCTCACCGACAGCGAGATCCATAACTACCGCCAGGATTACACCAACCCCGTCATCAATGCGGCGGACAGCAGGGACCTGAGCAGGCGCTTCCCCGACGCGCTCATCCGCGAGAAGGTAAGCACGCTGACCAACGAATTATTGCGAACCAGCACGCCGGTCTTTGTCGTCCACCTGAATTACCGGAACGATACCCTCAACGAGGCCTACCAGACGGGCATCAAGCGTCTGGCGCAAGCCACGGGCGGACGCAGCGTCTTCTGCCGCTCAATCGCCGAGATTCCCGTCGCCATCGGTGATATGGTGAATGCAATTCAGGCCATGGATATCGTGGAAGTAGCGGTTCCGGAAAGTGTTACCGGCGCAGCTTCCCTGACGCTGGAGAGTGCTTCCGGGCCAGTTGAATACCGCGGCCTGTTCGATATTCCAAAATAGTATTGCAATTGAAAGCCCGCCCGCCCCCGTCGCGTTCGACGGGGCAAGTCTGGCGGGCACGGAAGGAGCAACGCCATGACCGGGTCTCAACCACCGGCGCGAAAGTCCGTGAAATGGCTCTGGATCGCGCTCGCCGGGCTGGCCGCGCTCGCGGCGGGCCTCGCGTTCGGGGTCGTCGCGAGCAACCGCAACCTGGAGGCGGAGCGCTCGCGCGTCGCGGAGATCGCGGCGGAAAGAGACGGCTTGATCGGGCAGACGGTCCGGCTGCGGGAGAGCCTGGCCTCGATCGAGCACTCCATGGAGGAATTGGCCGCCGGCGGAAATCAGGAAGTCCAGGCGGCCTTGCGCCGTCAGCGGGAATCCGAGAAGGCGCGCTCCATCGAGGCCGCGACGGCGGGACAGTATATGAAGGCGCTGTCGGAGGCGAAATCCCAGAACGACGAGCTCGCGAAGAGGGTGGTGGCTCTTGAGCAGGATCTTGCCGCGATGCGCCGGGAGATGGAGCGTGCCCATGAGAGCGGCGCCGAACTCGAGAGCCGGCAGGAAAGCGCCCAGCGCCTGATCGCGGCTCTCCAGGAACAGGTGAAGAGCAAGGAAAGGACGCTGGCGTCACTCGAAGCGGCATACCAGCGCTACAAGGACGCCAACCAGGAATCGAGCCGCCAGATCGAGATCGTATCGAAGACGATCGCCGGCCTCGAGGATTTGAATCGCAACCGGCTCCGCGTACTTGAACAGGCGAGCCGCCGCATGAGGGAATTGGGCGACAGTCTGCGCACCATGTCCGTGCGGATCGATACCGATTCACGAGGACAGAGCGGAATGGGCACGGAACTGAACCGGATACAATCGACAGCGAC
>CAZXBZ010000173.1:0-7579 GCA_964639135.1 uncultured Solibacteraceae bacterium
CGCGCGTTAGGAAGAAAAATCCAGAGAGAGAGGGCGGCCAGCAGCGAGCGGAACGAAGCCACCTGCCAGCCGTTCAGCGTGATGGCCTTGATGGCGACGCCGCCCGTCGAAAAGAGCAGGGCCGCGCCGAGTAGTTGCCACCGTCCAGTCTTCATCGGAGAGAATTCGCCGGATTTCAGTTCACGCCGCGAAATTGCCGCATCTGCCGGAAGAAGACGCTGGCGAGGGCGGCGTAGAAGAGCTGAATGGCTTGGGCGCGTTCGGGCGGCGCTCCGAGTAAGGCGACGGCGATGGCGGGGTAGTCCGCGAAGGTCAGAACCTTTTTCGCCTCTTCTCCGAAGATCGGGCTGAGAATCGCGGCTTCGTAAAGAGCAGCCATCTGGCCATCGGAGTTGCGGTCAAGGCCGGAGAGAAGCACGGCGCTTGCAAGCGGAGAATCATCTTCATAGAACGTACACAGCGCCGTACCGCCGGGAGCGGCCGCCCATTCCATCTCGATGTCGTCGTGCTTGAGGAAAGGGAGACGGAGCCGAAACTCAGCCGGTTTATCCACCAGGAAGCGGTGGAAGAGTTCGCATACCTCGCTCGCTTGTGTATTCGTGGGGGATATCTCGAAATCCTGAACTTGGATTGTCTCCGAGCCCGGTACGATCAGGTTCATCCGGAACATGTTTTGCGTCATTGCTTAGAAATCTTTCGGGCATCCCGGAGCTCCTCCAGAATGCCGTTACGAATCAGTGGGAGCCTCCGCCGCCGGAGTCGTGGCAAACTGAGTGCGCCAATCGAGCTCATTCAAGACGGTTGCCTTATCGCGCCAGCCCGTGGCGACTTTCACGAATAACTCGAGGTATACTCTGGTGCCCAACAGTTTCTCAAGTTCCGGGCGCGCCTGGCTGCCGACGAGTTTGAGCATCTTGCCCTTAGCGCCGATGAGGATGCCTTTTTGCCCCGCCCGCTCCACCAGGATGCTGGCGGAAATACGGGTGAGGCGGGGCTCCTCCGCCCATTGCTCAATCATCACGGCCACCGAATGCGGCACTTCGGCCCTGGTTGCTTCCAGGATCTTTTCACGAATCAGTTCAGCCGCCAGAAAGCGCTCCGGCTGATCCGTTAGATAATCCTCCGGAAAGTAGCGCGGCCCCTCGGGAAGGTGGGAATACACAACCTTCACGAGTTCGCCGAGGTTGTCCCCGGTGAGGGCGCTTATGGGCACCACTTCCCGGAACGCATGCAGTTCGAGGCACTTCTCGATGAGGGGGAGCAGTTCTCGCTTATCGGCGATACGGTCGGCCTTGTTGAGCACGAGCAGCACGGGCGTTTCCGTGCGTTTTAGGAATTCGATCGCTTCGCGCTGCCGTTCGAGATCGGGCCGCGCGGCATCCATGACAAACAGCAGCAGGTCCCGCTCGTCGAGCGCATGGCGAACCTCATCCATCATGCGCTTGTTCAACTGCGTATCCGTCCGGTGGATACCAGGGGTATCGAGAAATTCACCCTGGCCGCGAGCTTCGCTAAGGACCCCCCGGACGGTGGTGCGGGTCGTCTGCGGCTTGTCGCTCACAATCGCGATCTTTTCGCCCACCAGCGCGTTCAGCAGAGTGGATTTTCCGGCATTGGGACGTCCCAGTATGCTTACGAATCCGGACTTATACTTCGTCTTTGCTTGCTTCGCCATGCCCTCTTAGTTTCCGCTATCCGGAGTCTCCGGCGCGCGCCGGCTCACCCGAACCTTGTCTACTCGAAGTTCGTTGCCGGCGAGCACTTCCATCTGGATACCGTCGTGCTCGATGACCTCGCCGACGCGCGGAACATGCCCAACCCATTCAGCGACCAGCCCGGCCACGGTTGTCGATTCGGTCTCCGGCTCCGGATGATAGCCCAGAAGTTCATCCAGCCGGTCAAGGTCCAGCGAGCCAGGCACGATAAACCCGCCGCTGGCGTCGCTCGCGACATCGTGCTCCGGTTCGTATTCGTCGCGAATCTCGCCGAAAATCTCCTCCATCACATCCTCGAGCGTGACGAGACCGGCCGTATTACCGTACTCGTTCACGACGATGGCCATGTGCGTGTTGCCGGCCTGCATCTCCTTGAGGACCTGGCTGACGAGCTTTGATTCGGGCACCGCGCGGATGGGCCGCACCAGTTCCCGCACTTTCCGAGTTTCCAGATCCTGCTCTTCCACATAGAAGAGATCCCGGATGTGAACGAAGCCGATGATCTGGTCGAGATCGTCCTCGTAGGCCGGGAAGCGGGAGAACTGAGCACTGACCAGGAGCTTCCGGAAGCTGGCGAGGCTGCTATCGGCGCGCACCACAACCATCGCCGTGCGAGGCGTCATCACCTCGCGCACGGTTTTGTCTCCAAATTCGACGACGGAACGAATCAGCTTGCGGTCTTCCTGCTCGATGATGCCTTCTTCCTCGCCCGCTTCGATGAATGCTTCAAGGTGCTCCTCGGGGTTCTGTGCATCGTCACCCTCGTCGAGGGGGTTCCCGAGCTGAGCGAGCGATTCAATAAACACGAGCAGGTATTCAATGGGGCGCATGACCCACACCACGCTCACGAGCAGCGGGCGTAGCAGAAGAAGCCAGCGCCCCGATGTGCGCTGGAACAGGATGGGAGGAATGAAATAGAGAGTGATAAACACCACCACCATCGAGGTGCCAGTCGCCTCCACCGCGGCGGCCCAGAACGGAGGATCTTCCACCAGGGCAAAGAGGGTGAATCCCGTCACAAGCAGAACCATCGCGGCGTGCTTGGCCATGGAGAACGCCTGTGCCCCCTGCGCGGGCTTGACGCCGATCTGATCCTCGAGGCGGAGCCGGAAGTTATCGAGAAACGCGGAGTCGCGCAGACGGAGCCTCAAAAGCTCCTGATAAACCCGCTGCATCAAAGAGACCAGAATGATGAAAAGGATGAGCGGGATGAAGATACAAATCCAGAGGAGGGTCATTTGCCGGCCCTCTCGATCAGACTTGAAGGCAGGCCGAGCCGTTCGCGCCAGCGCGTTTCCACGCGGCGCATCTTGCCGCGATCGGTCTCGTGATCGAAGCCCATCAGGTGGAGGAGGCCGTGCAGCATCAGGATTCGGATCTCGTCTGATGCGCCGTGACCGAGATCCTTTGCCAGCGCGCGGGCGTGGGGTACGGAAATGGCAAGGTCGCCGAGATAATCCGTGGCGCCGGCGGCGGGGAAGGAAAGCACATCCGTGCTTTCGGATTTGCCGCGGAAGCGCTCGTTCAGCTCCGCGAGTTCCTCCGCTGAAGTGAGCAGGCAGACGAAGTCCCGGCCGCTGGCAATCTCTTGAGAGAGCTTTTCGGCGTAGGCCTGCAACGGGCGGCTCGCGATATCCCGAAAGCGCCGCCGGAAAAGGACACGTTTCGGAGGCTGATCGTCACTCGATTCTGGCATGGGCTGTGATACTGGCGCTATCGCGTCGTCGTCGTTTATTGCCGATAGTGGCTTGTCTGGAGGCCGTCACTAAGGGTTGTCCTCTCCCGACAGCGAACGAAGGCGCAAATTCAACTGAGAATTGCTTTTCTCCTGATAGCGATCATAAGCCATGATAATCTTCTGCACCAACGGATGCCTCACAACATCCTTTTCGTCGAACTCCACGAAGCTAATGCCTTCGATGTCCCTGAGGATTTCGAGAGCGTCTCGCAGGCCGGATGCCCGCGAGTGAGGGAGATCCGTCTGCGTCAGGTCCCCGGTTACCACCATTTTAGAGTTAAAGCCCTGCCGGGTAAGCACCATCTTGATCTGTTCCGGGGTGCAGTTCTGGGCTTCGTCGAGGATGATGTAACTATCGTTGAGCGTGCGGCCTCGCATAAACGCGACTGGCGCCACTTCAATTTCACCTTTCTCCATCATGCGCCGGACGCGCTCTCCATCGAGCATATCGTGCAGCGCGTCGTACAGAGGGCGCAGATAAGGGTCGATCTTCTCCTGGAGCGTGCCCGGCAAAAAACCAAGGCGCTCCCCGGCCTCTACCGCGGGCCGGGTGAGAATAATCCGTTTCACGCGCTCGGCCAGCTTGTAATAAACGGCCATCGCCACGGCGAGATACGTCTTGCCGGTGCCGGCCGGGCCCAACCCGAAGACCAGATCGTCGCGTTCCAGCGCGGCCATGTAGCGCCACTGATTGGTGGATCTGGGGCGGATGGATTTCTTGCCGACGCTGCACCGGTTGGTGACCTCCACCAGTTCTCCGAGAGTGATGGACGGGTCGCGCTCAATCACCCGAATGAAGCTTTTGAGATCGTCCGGACTGAACTGGCGGCCGCTATGTACGAAATTGGCGTAGCTTTCGACGAAGCGCGTTGCACGCGCCACGCGCTCGCCGCCGCCGGAAATGACGATACCTTCGTCACCGAGATGTAACTCTACATGAAAGCTGTCTTCGAGAAGCCGCAAGTTTTCGTCACGAGTTCCAAACAGGGTGGGGACGCCGCTCTCGAGCGGTACGGTTGTTTTGGTGTCGGATCCGATGGGGCAAGCTCCTTACATGAGCGGGAAATAGCCTGGGACGAGAGCGCGGGACACGTTCAACGCAAAGCCGCCACCTTCCATTTGTTTGATATCGCGAGAGGCGGCAGGCTTCGCCGCGATCCATCCGATCAGCCGCCTGCGATATTCCGGCCGGAAAGCAGCATGGGGAAAAATTATCCCGCGGAACCCCGCCTGATGACAAGCGTAACAGAGCCGGAATAGGGGGACAAGCTTCGAATAGACGCGGGATGTGCGTGAAAAGCGCTTCGGTGACAATCCTCGTGACGGGCGCTCAGGCTTCGTCTGGCTTGCGTTCCATTGAGAGTTGGTCGCCCTTCTTCGTCCCCGTGGAGAGCGCAGTGCCGGCGGGCAGTTCCAGGGCGGTGGAGGCTGAAAAACAGAACGCAATACGGTTCCTTGGGATGGAGTGAACGACTTTGCGAACCACCTTTTTACGGTCGAAGAACACCACGTCGATCGGGAATTTCATGCCGAACATGTGGATGGCTTCACACGGCGAAATCAACAGGCCCTCGCCAGCCGGAAACTCCGTGCGTTTGAGCAAGCCTTCGCGGCGGGTCTTGCTATCTCCCGCGATCAGCGCGCGATCCGCGAGTACCCGTTGGCGTGTTTCATTTTTCACCACGTAGAGCGGCATGGCTTGGTTTGGATCCTCCAGGGATGAATTTGCGATGGCCAGCGGCGCGGAGAGGCGCGCGGTCAATAGCGAATGAGCCGGTAGCCCAAATCGACCCACACGTAGAGCAGAATGAACCAGGCAAGAGCGATCACGGCGCCATGGGGAATACTGAGGCTTTTCGCGCTGCGAATATCCAGGTCGGGATTCGCGGCGTAGGGTGGCCGGAAGTAGGCGAGGCTCCGCAGAATGTCCATGGTTTTCGTCAGCGTGGATCTGAACTGTCCCTTGGCCAGGGTAAACAATACAGCCGCGATGCCGCCCAGAATGGAAGCGAAGAGAAACAAATGGAACCACATGAGCGGTCCGATAAAGGCGCCGATAGCCGCCATGAGCTTCGCGTCACCCGCGCCCATCGCGCGCAAGAGGTACATCACGAAATAAATGACAAAGGCCAGAAGCATCCCGGTGAAGGAGAGAAACAAGCCTTTCCATCCCCCGAGAATGCCACTCGCGATAAGGCCGATGGGCAGCGAGCCGAGCGTAAGCCAATTCGGAATTCTGCGCGTGCGCAGATCCGTGATGGCGCCGATGAAGCAGATCACCGTAACGGCGCTGAGCAGAATCCAGTGAGGCGTGTCGGGCATGGCTGGTTTGTTTGTGTTCCCTTCAAAATCATCTGTTCCGGATACGCGGTGCGAGGCGGGCGGCCGGCGTCAATCCGTTATATCGCAACCGGAGGAATCAGCAGCAAGACTTCCACTTGCACCGGTTTCCCGTTTCTCGACGCCGGCCGGAAGCGCCACTTGCTCAGCGAGGGTTTCAACATTGGCAGCAGGCTGGCGAAGCGGGTTCCCACGATCTCAAGGTCCTGGAAGCCGCCGTCGGGGTCGATGAAGCCGTGAACCACGATGTACGAAGCCTTGGGCATCACCGGGGCGGGCGGCCGGACGGTGATGGTGGGGAAGGGAGCCGCGACCTGGGAGGGGGATTCATCCAGTACGAAAACTCCGTTATGCTGTCCGGCCGATTCCGGCTTCTCCGGCGAAGGCGGTTCGCAGTACTGCAGAATCCACTCCTTTGCCGACCCTACCTGAATATAGACGGTTTCGATCCGCGCGCCACGCAAGAGGCCCTTGGCGTCCGCGAAGACATCGGAGAGCGCGGTTTGAGTGACCATCAAGTCGAATTGGCCGTCCTCGGCGTGAACGATTGTGCGATCCCGGATTGGCTCGGCAAGCTCGAGCACGGCGAGCAGGTCGGCGATGGTAGCTTGGCCGCCGCCACTGCTGCCGCCGCTTGAGCCGGGTCCGGCGCCATCACCCGCACCGGACCCGCCTCCGCCGGTTCCCTGGCCGCGTCCGCCCGCGGAACCGGGCAGGAAGCGGAGCGCTTCCGAACCGGATGCGCTGGCGGAACTCATCGAGTAAATGGCTCCTCCGGTGGCGCCTGACTCCCCGGAGAGAGACGCCAACTGTCCGGACGGTAGCAGTTCCAGAAATCGCTGCATCTGCTGGTTGTTCGCGCCACCGAACAGGCGGATTCCATCCGCGGCCTGGTCTCCGGTCCCCACGGAGGCGCGCATGATCTCCTGGCGGCGCACGGCGTCCGCTGGAGATTCAACGGAATCTTTTTTCGCGAGAGCGTTAGGGTCATCCTTGAGCTTTGGGACGCCCGCTTCGAGGATCAGCCTTGGCATGAAATCGAGCCGTTTTGGCTGCATCCGGAGCAGGGCTTCCGGTGTATCGGCTGGCGGCGGTGGCAGATCGAGTGGCTTGACGGCGGTGGCGGCCACCGAATCCGGCATCTTCATGACCTTGGTCTCGTTGGACCAAAACAGAATTTTCGGGAGGTCGAGGTTTTCGGCGGTAACCTGGAGATCGGAGATCACGGGAGGCTTCGGCTTGCCGACATCGCGATGCTCTCCAGGCGCTTTAATGGAAGACTTCGGAGGTTCCACGCCTTTTGATTTCGCCACCAGGCGAGAGTCGCTGCCCGCGTCCGGTTTCTTTTCGACACCCTTCCCGACGCCCTTGTCGTCGCGGTTATTTTCGCCCGCGCCCTTGGGCAGAATCACCCGGGTCGGCACTTTGATCATTACCGGGGTAATGAGCGGCGCATGGAGCCGGGCGGTTTTGGGCTGAAGCGTGGCGAGCATGTCGAACGCGGGGATGAGCAGCATCAGCCCCGCAACGTGGAGGGCGGCGCTGCTCATGAAGCTCAGCGAGAGGCGGCCGGTGGCTTGGTGTGTTTCCTGGGCGATGGGGTCGCCCGCCTCATGGCGATAGGCTTCCCACAACTGCTTGCCGCCCTGGGAGTGTATCACCAGGCAGAAGAAATAAAACGCGACCGGGTAGACAAACTCCGTAACCAGGTTTCGTTTGGGAATCAGGGCACGCCGGAAAATGGCGTCGGGGGGAAGCGGGGGCGCGTCCACCCCCGGGTGGGCGG
>CAZXBZ010000174.1:0-7578 GCA_964639135.1 uncultured Solibacteraceae bacterium
AAACACCCATAAGGCCGGTGTCGCCGCAAGGCTTGCGCACAATCACCTCATCGCGTGGCAGTAATACCCATGCCGGAATTTGCGGGACGCCGCTTGCGCGAAGAAAGCGGGCATACTCAGCGCCCGCGTCCGAGGCCCCGCGTTCCTTCAAACCGCTCAGCCGCTGATAGGCAACGATCTTCACGCCGCCCGGCCGCACGCGAACAATCAAAACGTCGATGCTGTCCGCGCCGATTGCGATGGCAAGGCCGGTTCCGCTGGCCGCCATCCGTTTCCACGGGGGCGCTGGCCGGGACGCGGACGGAACCTGGGCCGGCATGACGCCGTCCCGGCCCCCGGCCGCCGTATCCGCTGAAACAGTTGCGGTACCTATTGTTTCCATGCCGTGTCGTACCAGCGTAACGTAGTGAACGGCCGCTCCGGCGTGCTCTCGTTGAGATCCACCACCGCCGCGACGGTGCGGCGAACGTCCGAGAGGCTGCCGTCCTGTGCGATCAGCCGCGCCGTCGCCCGCAGCGTATAAATCGAACGCCCGCCGATGTGCAGGCGCGAAGCGCCCTCGAACGCACCCAAGCCTAATTGCGCGATATCCGCCGCCATTAGAAACGGCTGCTGGAGCCGCCGGGCCGCGATTAATTGAGCGGCTTGCGCGGGCAGCCCCACGGCGGCGAGCACCGCCGGTTCCGCCCAGTTGATATCCACGGAATCGCTGCGTCCGTAAACGGTGAGACAGTCGCGGACTCCCGCGCGCCAGACAAGCGAATCGCCCGAGCCCGGCACAAAGGCGCCATAAAAGAGCTCGGGCGTCATTCCCTTCACCAGGAGCAGTTCCTCCACATTTTCCAGAGACGCATGCCGCGGCGGAAAAGACGGAGTGAGCGAAAGGTAGTAGAGGTCAAAGGGGTCTCCCGGCCGCGAGACGGGCGTGCGCCAGTTATCCACCGCCGCCGCCAGTTCCACGGCTTCGGGAGGCGCAAGCCCCAGCGCGAGAAAGAGCCGCTGGAGATCTTCCACACTGGCCCGGTTCACATTCAGCTTCGCCGATTCCGGGATCACATCGACACTCGCGACACCGGCGGGCGTTCGAAACTCCAACCCGCGCATGCCGTGGACGTAATAGACCGGGGGCTGGTCCGGCCGGTTTGCGCTGGCGCCCCACTGCATCCAGAGCGCCGCCCGGTCGATTGCCCCCTTCGCCAGATAGTAAGCCCGCGTGCCTTCGGAGTTGGTGGCCGACCTCTCCACCTCCGCGCGCACGGTAGCCGCGATGGTCAGCGCGATCACCGAAAGCGCCGCCACCAGCCACAGGACGGCCAGCAGCGCGCCCCCGCGCGAGGTGCGGGCATGCGGAACGCGGCTCCGGCTAATCGCCATAACGCTTCCCCGGTAATCGGTCCACCCGCAAAGGCGCCACCAGAGTCATCGGCTGCATTCCAGCGTTCTCCCCCGGCAGCGGCGTCATCTCGATCGCGATGGCTTCGGGCAGCTCCTTGAAGGCCCAGAGATCCACCCACCGCGGCGGTTCTGGCGGCGTTGGATATTGCAGATAGCGGAAGCGCGCCGCCAGCAGACGGTCCGCCAGAATGAACGAATCAGGGCGCGGCGAAATGGGCGCGAACCGGGGAACGAGAGATCCGGTCACCGGGTCCGGCATGAGGCCAAAGCAGGTCTGCCCGGCGCTCCATGGGCCGCTATAGAGGAGTTCGTTCACAATCAGCCGCACCCCTGGCGGATTCATCCTCGCATTGCCCGGCACCACCGTGAACTCCAAAATGCGCGGGTAGCCGCGAGCCCCCTCGGCCAGGGAATAGGTCGAGACGAAGCGCAGTTGCTGGGGCTCGCCCTGAAAGAACGGCATCGCTTGCGGAAACTCGGGATTCTCCAGCATGCAAAGAGCGGAAACCGGTGTAAGGTTCAGCAGTTGCTGCTCGAGAATTCGCTGTGTGCCCTCGATGCGCCGGTCGAGAGCGATGCGATCGTTCGAGCGTTCCATCGCGCGCAGCCCGATCCCCAGCGCGTAGGAAATCCCCACCAGCAGCAAACCCACCAGCGTGACGGCGATCAGCACCTCAATGAGCGTCATGCCCCGCTCCGCGCTGGCCGGCCGGCGTACCCGGCGAACCGGAGACCGCCTAGCCATGGGGATACCTGTCCATTTCCGAAGCATCCCGCGCACGCCGGGCACGGTAGGTTTCGAGCTCGAGCGTTCGGCGCTTCCCGCCGCTCGTCCACCAGACTTCAAGCACGATACGATCCAGCACGGCATCGCCCACGCCCGCGATGTTCCGCTCGAAGGGATACACCACGGCGCTCCAGCCGGCCGTAAGCCCGCCGGACTCCGCTGGAGAGAACTGGCCCGTAAGCGGCTGCCCCAATGGAAGGCTCGCCGCGAGCACGTCCTCCATCTTGCGCTTGGCAAGCAGCGAGATCTGGTCGTGCTCGCTCAACCGCGCCGCATTGCCGAGAGAAGTGGAGATAGCCGATAGCAAACCCACTACCGCGATCGCCATGATCAACGTCGCCACCAGTGCTTCGAGCAGAGTGAAACCGGCCGCGCGCCCGCGCGACGGCCGGGTGCTTCGCGGCGTCGCGTGGCGACCCGGCGCGGCGGCGTTATGCGATGGCGTGGATCCGTGCGATGTCATGGCGTTGGGCGCGCCGGCTCGTCCACCACCTCGGCCGTCGCGCTGATTGGGTTCAGCCGGACGAGCTTCCCCGCTCCCCGTTCATTGCGCAACTCGATGGCGATCATCGGGGGCGCCGCGCCCGGATAGAGCAGAAAGCGCCGCTCCGCGAGCGGGCTGCCCGGCAGCGCTGGCGCGATGGAAGCGATTTCAACCCCGCGCGGCAGCTCCACCTCATCTCCGTCCGTGCCCTCGACGCTCCGGTAGCGGAGCCTCCGCTTCCGCGGATCCACATCGAGCACCACGGCTCCCTGGCTCCGCTCCACCTGGTTCCGCGCCGCGGAAAGGAGTCGCACTATCGATGTAGACGCGCCGCGAAGGCGAATGGACGGGAGACCGGCCTCAAACGCTGGAACCGCGATGCCGATCATCAATCCGATGATCACCACCACCACCAGCATTTCGACGAGGGTGACGCCCGCCTGGGAAGCGCGCACGGCCGCGTGGGTGGAAGATGCGCCGCCACGCGCACCCCCCGCCGGCACGGCCGCTGCTGTTTCAATGGCGCGAAGCCTCATGGCGTGTGGATCGGCCGCCCGGCAAGCCCGGGGCCGGCGTCAATTCGATTTCCAGCTCACGATGTCGGCGTTCAGGTCTTCCCCGCCGGGCTGTCCGTCGGCGCCGTAAGACATGATGTCCGGTTCATTGCCGCGCTGGCCCGGAAAGCGATAGTCGTAGGGGTTTCCCCACGGGTCGTTCACGAGCGCTTCCTGCAGGTAGGGTCCGTTCCAGTTCTTGATACCCGCGGGCGCGACTTCCAGGGCATTCAGTCCCTGCTCCGTGGTGGGGAAAACGCCGGTGTCGAGCTTGTACATCGTGAGCGCCGTCTTCAGCCCCGCGATATCCGCCTTGGCCTTGGTTACGCGCGCCTTATCGCCCTGATTCAGAAGCTGCGGCGCAACAAGCGTCGCGAACAGCGCGATGATGGTCATCACAACCAGCATTTCGATGAGCGTAATACCGGCTTGCCGCCGCTGGCGGCGATTTGCTTTCTGGCGTGTCATAGTGCCACCTCGTTGATGCTGGTGATCCCAAGCAGCATCGTCAGAATCAGCGCTCCCACGATGATGCCCATGATCAGGATAACAAGCGGCTCGAAGAGCGCCGTAAAGCGTTTGATGGCCGCTTTGGTATCGGTTTCGTAAATCTCGGCCATGCGCAGGAACATGGCGTCGAGGGAGCCCGTTTCCTCGCCCACCAGCAGCAGATGCCCGGCCAGAGCCGGGAACTGGTTGGTGCGCCGGAGCGGTGCCGCGATGCCTTCCCCGCGCTTCACCCCTTGCGCTACGGCGTCGAGCGAAGTGGACATCCGCCGGTTGCCGAGGATGTTCCGCGCGATTTGCAGCGATTGCACCAGCGGCACGCTGTTCGCCACAAGCGTCGCCATCGAGCGCGCGAATCGGGCCGTCTCCGCCTTGCGCAGCGCGTCTCCCAGCACGGGAATGCGAAGCTGGAAGCCGTCCCACCACATGCGTCCCTCGGGCGTCCTCACATAATACTGATGCGCCGCGATGCCCGCCGCGAGCAGGACGAGCATCGGAATCGTATACGCCTGGAAAAACCGCGAAAGCTCGATCATGAGCATGGTGGGCGCGGGCACCTGGATGCGCGCGTCCGCGAACACCTTCGCGAAGCGCGGCACCACGAAGTTCATCAGCACAAAAATCGAGGCGATCCCCACCAGGCAGAGAAGCACCGGGTAGACCATCGACGAGATGATATAGCTCCGCAGTTCGTCGCGGCTTTCCTCGAACCGCGCGAGGCGTTCGAAGATTTGCGCCAGCGATCCGCTGGCCTCGCCCGCCCGCACCATGTTCACGTAGAGTTCCGAGAATTGCTTCGGGTGCGTGGCCAGGGCGTCGGCGAGCGAACGGCCGCCCTTTACCAACCGGAGCACGTCGTTCACCAGAAAACGGAACTGGCTGTTTTCCGTGAGTTCGCTGGTGATGGCAATGGCCCGGTCGAGCGGCACGCCGGCGCTCAGCAGCGTGGAGAGCTCCTGCGTAAAGAACAGAACGTCCTTGCGCCCCGGCGCGCCCCATTGCGGCAACCGCAATTCCGTGCCCGGCTTCTTCCCCGCGCCCACATAGACGGGCGTCAGCCCCTGGCGCATCAGCTCCCGGGCGATCTCGCGCTCGCTCTCGCCATGAAGCACGCCGGAACGCGCTTCACCGCCCGATGCGATCGCTTTGAAGTAGAAGGCCGCCATGGTCTTTCACACGAATTCCGATGCCGCTAAAGATCCTGGGTTACCCGGATCACTTCCTCCATCGAGGTCATGCCGTATTCCACCTTGAGCCAGCCGTCCTCGCGCAGGGTGCGCATCCCCGTTTCGCGCGCGGCCGCGGCCAGCCTCACGGCGTTCGCGTTCTCCATGATAAGCTCCCGCAGCCGGTCGTCCAGCTCCATCAGCTCGAAGATGCCCATGCGCCCGCTATAGCCGAGCCCGAAACAGTGCTGGCAGCCCGCGCCCCGGAAGTGCCGGATCTCCCTGCCCTCGTCCGTGCGGATGACGCCCGCCTCGCGCTTGCAATGCTCGCAAAGCACGCGCACCAGGCGCTGCGCGAGCACCGCCACGATGGTGGAACTCATCAGGTAGTTCTCCACGCCCATGTCGTGCAGCCGCGTGATGGCGCTTGGCGCGTCGTTCGTGTGCAGCGTGGAATAGACAAAGTGCCCCGTGAGCGCGGCCCGGATAGCAATATCGGCCGTCTCCCGGTCGCGGATTTCGCCCACCATGATGACGTCCGGATCCTGCCGCACGATGTGCCGCAATCCGGTCGCGAAATCGAGGCCGATCCGCGGATTCACGAAGATCTGGTTCACCCCGTCCATCTGGTATTCCACCGGATCCTCAATGGTGATGATCTTCTTATCCGGCTGATTGATCCGTTTGAGCGCCGAATAGAGCGTGGTGGATTTCCCGCTTCCCGTGGGGCCGGTTACCAGAAAAATACCGTGCGGCAGCGAGGTGAAGTGGTGCATCCGCTCGAGCATCCGCTCGTCGAAGCCCAGCCGCCGCAGATCGTAGAAATCGCCCGCCGAACGGTCGAGCAAGCGCATCACGACGCTTTCTCCGTAAAGGGTGGGAAGCGTCGAAACGCGGAGATCCACCTCGCGGCCCATCACCTTGATCTTGATGCGGCCATCCTGCGGCAAGCGCCGCTCGGCGATGTTCAGCCGCGCCATCAGCTTCAGGCGCGAGACAATGGCGGCCTTCAGATCCTTGGGCGGCGGATCCTGGTTGTAGAGCACCCCATCCACGCGGAAGCGGACGCGGAACTCCTTCTCGAAGGGTTCGATATGGATGTCGCTCGCGCGCTTCTCCACCGCCTGCGCGATCATCGTGTTCACCAGGCGAATGACCGGCGCTTCTGACGCCATGTCGCGAAGCTGTTCGAGATCGGCCAGCGCCTCGGCGTCCTCTCCCTCGATTTCGCTTGCCGCCGCGGGGGACGCCGATTCGGCGTAACGGCGCTCAATCGCGTCGAGAATCTCCGCTTCCGCCGCGAGCACGGGCCGGGTTCGCAGGCCCGTGAAGCGCTGCACGGCGGCGAGCGTCTCGAAATCGAGCGGATCGGCCATCGCGAGCAGCAGGGTGGAATCGTCGACGCTGTAGGGAATCGCGCGGACCTGGCGCAGGAACCGCGCGTTCAAACCCTCGAGCTCCGGGGCCTCGAGCGGCTCGCCCTCGATGCCCACCAGGCTGACCTGAAGCTGCTCGGCAAGCGTGGCGAGCATGTCCTTCGAGGAAACAAAGCCGAGATCCACCAGAATGCGGCCGATCTTATCGCCCCGCCCCTTCTGAATCTCAAGCGCCTTATCGAGGTCGCCGGCCGAGATAAGGCCCTTTGCGATCAGGCGTTCGCCGAGCCGGAGCGGCCGCGCGCGCGCCGCGGGTTGCAAGCCGCCGGTGTCCGTGGGTCGGGTGGAAGTGCTCATACGGTTATTTCGGAAGAATGGACGCCGGAAAAATCGTGACGCTGGCAATCGGCGCCACGCGGGCGGCGTCGCTCGCATCGCCCGCGGCCTTCACCTTGCGCAGGTCGGCCGCCTTGGCCCGCACCACCATCTGGGCGGGCAAGCCCCGCAGATTCTCGTACGGAAAGTAGAACAGCGTGGCCCCCATCACGATTTCCTCGTTGCCGGGGACGTCCAGGTGCGCTTTCGCCAGTTCCGGCAGGATGGTCAATAGCAGTTCCTTAAGAACGGGAATGCGCCCCAGCTTCGCCGCGTGGATCTTTTCGATCTCGGCGGGCGGCAGCTTCACGAAAAACGGCGAAATGCCCACGGCCGGGGAGAGGCTCACTTCCATTGAAAACACCAGCCCCGTATCCGGCAGGTACACCGCGCGCGTCGCACCGATAACCTCCATCGGGCTCTCGGTATTGTAGCGTTCGATGCGGGCGTCGATCGCGCGCTCCGAACGGCGGGCGGCGGTAAAATCGAAAGGCGGCGCGCCTGGGGTGGCCGCGGCCAGCACTCCGCTCACGAGCGCGAGCGCCGCCAGAGCGCGAACGCCGCGGTACCAGCCTCGCGCAAGGCTCATTGACGCTCACCCATGTAGGCTACGTTCGCCACCAACTGGCGGCCGTATTTCTTCTGGATAAAGGCGACGGCCTCCCGCATCTGGAACATCTCGTTCTCGCGCCGCTGCTCCATGCGCTCTTCGGCGGCCGCCACCAGGCGCCGCGTCTCGCCCTGATATTCCTTGCGCAGTTCCGCCTTCACCGCATGAATCTCCCGCGCCAGGCGCCGCTCCACGGCGTCTTCGATGCGCGCGTTTATCGCTTCCTCGCCGGGGACGGCCGGCGTCGCGGCCGGCGCGGCAATCCGAGGAGATTCAAGAGCCAGCGCGGCGGAGTTCCGCTCCACGGACCGCGCCAGATAGCCA
>CAZXBZ010000175.1:0-7480 GCA_964639135.1 uncultured Solibacteraceae bacterium
ACGCGCAAGGCTTTCAGCGGGAAGACTCGCGCCGAAGTGCGCCGCAAGCTTAACGAAGCCCAGAAGCGCATCGAGGATGGATTGCCGCCCACTCCCGAAAAGCAGACCTTGCGGCAGTTCCTGGACGTGTGGATTGAGGATGTCACAAAACAGAACACGAGACCTAAGACGCAGCGCTTCTATCACGACATCGTAGAGAAGCACTTGAAACCGGCGCTGGGAGATGAACCGCTCGGCACGTTATCACCGCAGCACGTTCAGACTCTCCTCAACCAAAAGCACCGCGCCGCGCTCTCACCGGCCACCTGCAAGCATATTCGCGACACCCTACGCGCCGCGCTCAACATCGCTATCCGGTGGGGACTGATTGCCAAGAATGCCGCCGCCGTGGTGGAACCCCCGCGAAAAAAGGAAAACCCCGTTCGGTCACTCACCGTGGAAGAAGCCAGCCAGTTTCTCTCCCTGGTTGCAGGCCACCGCTGGGAAGCATTGTTTACGGTCGCCTTTGCGGTAGGTTTACGGCAAGCCGAAGCCCTGGGCCTGCGATGGCGAGATGTCGATCTTGAACAAGGCACCCTCACCGTGCGGAACCAGCTACAGCGAGTAGATGGTGAATTGGTTCTGGTCGAACTGAAAACCACGCGCAGCCGCCGACAGATCGCCATCCCTGGGGTTGCTCTCGCGGCGCTCCAGCGTCACAAACAGCAGCAGGAGCAACTCCGCAAAAAACAGTTCCGGCAGCGCCAATGGGTTGATCTGGACTTTGTGTTCACCACGAACGCAGGAACCCCGATTGAACGCCGGAATTGCCTCAAGGCGTTCTATGAGATTGTTCGCCCGGCGGATCCAGAAACCGGCAAACCCGTTTGGCGAATACCACCGTTTCGCTTTCATGATTTGCGACATAGCGCCGCGACGCTACTACTCTGTCAAGGCGTCCATCCGAGAGCGATCATGGATCTGCTCGGACATTCGGATTTTGGCACCACGATGAACCTGTATTCACACGTGCTCCCGCAGGTTCAGCGCGACGTTGCCAGCAAGATGGACGGCATTCTAAACCCCGTGGCTACCAATGTGGCTACCAAAACGGCAAATACGGCACGCTCGGGAAAACCGAACTAACCGCATCTAATTGATTCTAGGGGAGATAAATGGTCGGGGCGAGAGGATTTGAACCTCCGGCCTCCTGGTCCCGAACCAGGCGCTCTACCAGGCTGAGCCACGCCCCGAGTTGAGCCTTGCGCTCAATTTCTGAGTTTAACACGCAACCCGTTCGGCCGCTTTCCGGAAGATCGGAACCAGGGGTATGCTATCCCCTCACGAGGCAATGGCAATTCCCTCCGCCATCCCGTACCTTGGAAATGGTCAACGATATGGACGCGGCGGTTACCAAGTCACATGGCAATTCCCTCCGCCATCCCGTACCTTGGAAATGGGGGGATTTCACATTCGCGACGTTCGCGGACCTATCGCCATGCATTCTCAACCCGGCCAGCAATTTCCCTTACCCAATCCACGGCCGGCCGCGCCATGTACAGCGCCAGTTCCCAAACCGCGACCGAACACCCCAGCCAGGGCAAACCCGCGCGGACGAGACCTCCCGTTACGGGTAAAGCCGCCCGAGCCGCTCCCCCACCCGCCACATGCCTGGCGATCCGTCGCCGCGATCGCCGCCCTCACGTTTGTCAGCGGCGTCATCAATATCTATTCCGTGATCGGCCCCAGCCTCTCCAACCGGGAGCATATCCTGCGGCACCTCTTTCCGCTCGAGTTCATCCACTTTTCACGATCGGCGGTGCTGCTGATTGGTTACGGCCTGATTCTGCTCTCCCTCAATATTTTGCGGAGAAAACGGGCGGCATGGGTCCTCGCCCTCGCGGCTGCTTCGTGCTCGGCGATCCTCCACTTCACCAAGGGTTTGGATTACGAGGAAGCATCCGTCAACATCCTCCTCGTGGTTGCCCTGCTGTTTGCCGGAAGTCTCTTCACCGTTCGCAGCCGGGTGGCGGGCTGGAGCGGCGCCGCGCTGCGCCTCGCGGTGATTGCCGGAATCGCGTTCGCATACGGCACATTGGGATTCTGGCTCCTCGATCCCGTCCAATTTAGCGACAACTTCGCCTGGCGCGAAGCCATGCGCCATGCCGTCACATTTCTGACGTTTGGCACGGATCCCGAAGTCATCCCTCACACTCGCTACGCGGCCTGGTTCCTTCACTCCCTCGGGCTGACCACCGCCGTCACGCTGTTCTACGGGAGCTATCTTTTCTTCCGGCCCGCGTTTTATACCTTCCGCCTGCATCCGATGGAATTGCGCGAAGCTCAGGAAATTATCGCGCGCCACAGCCGTTCGGATATGGATTTCTTCAAGGCCTGGCTGGACAAGAGCTTCTTCTTTTCGCAAAGCCGGCGGAGCTTCCTGGCCTATCGCGTCGGCGCCGGATTCGCCGTTGTTCTGGGAGATCCCGTCGGCCCCATCGAGGAGCTTCCAGGGCTGATCCGCGAGTTCGCCATCTTCTGCCGCGACAACGACTGGCCGCTGGCCTTCCATCAGGCGACGTCCAACCTGCTCGATCTCTATGAAGCGTGTGGCTACCACCGATTCAAGGTGGGCGACAACGCCATCGTCGCGCTCGACCAGTTCGGGCTGGAGGGCAGCCATATGAGAGCCCTTCGAAGCAATGTGAACAAGATCGAGCGGGCGGGCTATAGCCTCAAGGCTCATGAACCGCCGCTCGATGACGACCTGCTCGATCAACTGCGCGATGTATCCGACTCCTGGCTGAGCCTCCCAGGGCATCGCGAACGTCAATTCACTCTCGGATGTTTCGACAGGAAGTACCTGAGCCACACCACGGTATTGGCGCTTTACGCACCCAGCGGGGAGATGCAGGCGTTCCTCAACCTCATCCCCTCGCATGTGCCGGGCGATGCATCGCTCGACCTGATGCGCCGCCGCGCCGATTCCATCAACGGGGTGATGGATTATCTCTTCACCAAAGTGCTGCTCTATGCCAGGGAGAAAGGGTATAAGACATTCAGCCTGGGCATGGCGCCAATGTCGGGCTTCCAGCCGGGAGAATCCGCGAGCCCCGAGGAAAAAGCGATCCACCTGTTTTTCAGGAAGTGGAATCTCGGTTTCCGCTACCAGGGCATCCGGGATTACAAGGCCAAGTTCGCTACCCGCTGGGAGCCCAGGTATGTTATCTATCGGAACCGGTTCGATCTGGCCCGCCTCGCCATTGCCCTGAGGAAAGTATCGGAGTTCCCCGGCATGCGCACGCCCCAGCCGGAGGATGAGGCATGAAAGCCCTCCTTCTCGCTCTTCTTTGCATTACGCTGATACCGCCGCCAAGCGACATGGCGGACAAACGCCTTACGTGGACTCTTCGAGGGAAACCGCAAATTATCCGCGTTCTCCACGCAAAGACGCCCGCAAAACCCGAGGCCATCCTCTACATGCCGGGAGACGGCGGATGGATCGGAACCGCGATCGAGATGGCGAGGGTAATGGCCTCTCTCGGCTACAACGTCTACGCCTTCGACATTAAGGCCTATCTGACGGATTTCACCGGCAAGACGACTCTCAGCGAAGAGGAAATGGCGGCCGATCTCCGCGCGCTGGGAGCGTGGGTCAGTCAAAAATCCGGCCGCCCGGTGATTTACGCGGGCTGGTCACAGGGGGCAAACATGGCGCTGCTGGGCGCGGCCGCTTCGAAGACGGACCCATTCAGCCGCGGCGTGCTGGCCATCGGCATGAGTGATCGCGCCGTCCTCGGGTGGCGGTTCATCGATAATCTCACGTACTTTACGCGCGGCGAACCGAACGAGCCGGTCTTTTACGCGCGGCCCCATCTTGCGGCGCTCTCTCCGCTACCGTTCGTCATGGTCACGCCCAAATACGACGAATTCATTCCAGCCGAAGTTGCGCGCTCTCTATACAGCGCCGCGGCCGAGCCGAAGCGGATGCTGATCGTTGACGCCCAGGACCATAGCTTCTCCGGACGCCTGGACAAATTTCGCGAAGCAGTGGACCTGGGATTTACGTTCATCCATGATTCTTATCGCCGAGGGCCGGCGTCGTAATGGACGCGGATCCACCAAAGCATCCGGCGCTCGCCGGTGGAGAAGACACCGGCCCGCCCAGGCCCGCGGGCCGCTCCCGCGTTGAGTGGCTCCTCTACGCGGCGGCAGCCGCCGCCCTCGTATGGGTATTCCACGATACCTCCTGGGAAACACTCACGTCGCAGCTTCGAGCGGTTGCTGTCTGGTGGCTCGCGCCGGCCGTGGCCGCGGACATTCTGAGCTATTATTGCCAGGGTGTCCGCTGGCATTATCTGCTCAAACCCGAGGGCGGCCTTTCCCCGGTCAAAACCACGCAAGCGGTCTACGTGGGCCTCTTCGTCAACGAGATTTTGCCGATGCGGCTCGGCGAAGTGGCCGCGGCGTTCCTGGCCGGCCGCTGGATGGCTCTCCCCATCGCGCGCATAATTCCCTCGATGCTTATCGGGAGGCTGCTCGACGGCGTCTGGCTGGCACTGGCCGTAAGCCTGCTGCTGATGAGCGTCCCGCTGCCCAGCCACTTCGAGTGGGCGGGCAATGTATTCGGGATTGCCGTCGCCCTCGGCGTCCTTCTGTTTCTCTGTCTTCTGGCTCCGCGCTTCCGCGCGCGGTTGGAGCCGATGGAAAACCGGATGCGTAGCCGGCCCGGCATCCGTGGCAAACTGCTCGGATGGTTCGCGGATGTGCTCCGCGGAATTCATGAAATTCGCGACCCTCGCATTCTCCTCCCGGCCGCCGTCGCGTCACTCGGGGTGCTGGTCTTTCAAGCCCTGGCCTTCTGGTTCGTGATTGCCGCCTATCACCTGCCGGTCACGATTCTTGCCGGCATGGCGGTTTTTCTCATCGTCCACCTGGGAACCGCCATCCCCAACGCCCCGGCCAACGTAGGCTCTTTTCAACTTTTCACGGTCCTCGGCCTCAGCCTTTTCGGTGTTGAAAGGGAGACCGCCGCGGGCTTTAGCGCCGGGGTTTTCGTGATTCTCACCATCCCACTCTGGATTCTCGGAGCCTTGGCGCTCTCACGGACGGGTCTTTCCCTGCACTCGATCCGCCACGAATTGCGGCGCGGCGATTGAACTGCCCGCACTGACACTTTTCAGAATGCGCTCTTCGAGCGAAGTAAAGTGTCGCTTCGTAAAGGGAGCGCCGCCGCCCCGCGTAAGGGATGCCGTTCCGGCCTTGTCCCGCTTTTAGTGATCCGGCGCCACCAGTTCCGGGAGCTTCCGCTGGAGCTTTTCCACTTTGGGCAAAGCCGTTTGAACGATGTAACCCTGGCGTGGATTTTTGCGGGCAAAATCCTGATGATAGGCTTCGGCGGGATAAAACTTCTCCAGCGGCTGGACCGTGGTGACAATCTTCTTTGCGAAGATTCCGGCCGCGTCAAGCTGCCTGATGTAGGCTTCCGCGACGGCTTTCTGCTCGCTGGTGACGTAGAAAATAGCCGAGCGGTATTGCCTGCCCGAATCCGGCCCCTGCCGGTTCAACTGCGTCGGGTCGTGCGCGACATCGAAGAAAACCTTCAATAGCTGGCCGTAGCTGATCTTTTTCGGGTCATAGGTGATTTCAATAGCCTCCGCGTGATCCGTCGTGCCCGAGGATACCGTTCGGTAATCCGCGGTGGCCGCGCTGCCCCCGGTATAGCCCGACACCACGTTCTTCACGCCCACCACCCGTTCACAGACAGCCTCCGTACACCAGAAGCATCCTCCGGCAAAGACCGCCGTGGCCGTTGTTTGCTGCTTCTCCGCCACCGTATCCACAAGCGGACCCGGGAATGGCTTCCCCTTCCCCGCCGCTTCCGCCTCGGATTCGCATGAGCTATTCGTCAGCCAGCCAAACATCAGAATTCCTCCAATCAGAACCAGCTTCCATTGCATTAAAGTCATTGGGGGCCTCCTATCCATGGATGCTCCAGCGCGTACAGGATCTTCGCCCGGCTTCCTGGACGATGCTTCAACCACCGCGGTTTCAACGCCTCAGCCTCCGGGCTCCCTTCTCAAGCCGACGCCGGGCCGCCCTCGTCGCTCAACACGGCATGCTGCTTGAGAGCCTCGATAGGGCATACCAGCAGAGTTGCTTCGTGCGTGGCCTCGAGCACCACGGGCGGGGCAAACCCGGCCTCGTAAGCCTCCCGCCACCGGACGGCGCATAAACACCACTTCTGGCCCGGCTTCAAGCCCGCGAATCCGAATTCCGGCCGGGGCGTACTGAGATCGTTACCCTGGGATTTCGTAAACTCCAGGAAATCTTCCGTCAAGATGGCGCAGACGGTGTGCATCCCCGTATCTTCTTCGTTGGTATCACAACGGCCATTCCGAAAAAACCCGGTGACGGGCGAGGCACAGCACAGCCCCAGACGGCCGCCCAGAACATTTCTGGCCCGGCCGTGACCGTTTGCCGCTATTGTTGATTGAAAGGTGGACATCGATTATGGGATGCGCGGTTTCCGCCGCGGGCGCCAACGGAAAACCGGCTTGCACCCGGCGGACGGATCCGGACGAGCACGTTCCTTTGATCTCCGGGCTTTACGCGGCGAACCCAATATATACTGCAAGAAGCCGCTCCACATCGGGCACACCGTTCGGCACTCCCGGTATTTCCGCCGGGTGGCGGCCTTAACAGGTTGAGAATACGGCATGGATAAATACATTGTGTGCGGCCCTCAAGGCTCCGGCAAAGGCACTCAAAGCCGCCTTCTGGCGAATGACTTCGATTTCGTGCATATCTCGATCGGGGACATCTTCCGCTGGAACGTGAGGAACCACACCAAGCTGGCCGCGAAAATCCGTAAAATCACCGATAGCGGGCTTCTGGTGCCCGATGACATCGTGGCGCAGGTGGTGCAGAAGCGGCTCGAAGAACACGACTGGAATTACGGGTTCGTGCTCGACGGCTTCCCGCGCACCAAGCCGCAAGCCGAGTATCTCTTTGAGACGTATAACATCGACAAAGTCATTTATCTCGATATTCCGGACGATATCGTGTACGAGCGCGTGATGACCCGCGCACGTCTCGGGGAAGGCGGAGGCTTCACCCAGAGGGTGGACGACGACCCTGACGTGCTTAAAACCCGCCTGACCCAGTACTACGAACAGACCAAGCCGCTACTTCAGCTTTACGAGAAAAAGCAGATCCTGATCACAATTAACGGAGACCGGCCGATCGAGCAGGTTTATGGAGAAGTTCAGGACCGCCTGGGCCTCACATCCCGGAAATCCCCCGAACTCGCGGAATCCTTTTCCGTCTGAACCCCGGCGCATGGCGAAGACATTCCGGGCAACGAGGTTCCCGGATAAGCTGACGCGCGCACTCCCCATTGGCGGACGCCAGCCGCGCCGTACCCGGCACGCCGATTGCGGCGGCACGGCTTTTTACGACGCCCGCTAATGCACTTCTATTCCATATGGCATCACCGCTT
>CAZXBZ010000176.1:0-7459 GCA_964639135.1 uncultured Solibacteraceae bacterium
CGTCGAAGAGGATACGGCGGATGGCGTCCTGGCCGCCGGAAGGCAGACGGTCGGCATCGATGAAGAAGACTTCGCCGCTCGGGAGGTCGCCGAAGAGGAGCTTCCCATTGATTTCGGGAATTAGCGAATCACGATAGACGAAGCCGCCGATGGTGGCGACGTTGCCCTGGAGCAGCGGATCCACGTGGTCGTATTCCGCCACCGGATAAGTGACGGATTTGTCGGCGCGAGATTCCCCGAGGATCACGCCGCGGCGGCCATCGAAGCGCAGATCGCCCTCCCAGACGTTCCATCCGAGATTCGCGCCGCGCGGGACGGTGGTAATCTCCTCGATGGCGTTCTGGCCGATATCGGAAGCGAACGTGGTCTTGGTTTTCGAATCCCAGAAGATGCGCTGCACGTTACGAATACCGTAGGCGTAGATCTCGCCAAGCGCGCCCTGGCGGCCGGTGAATGGGTTGCTGGCGGGAATGCCGTACTTGCCATTCGGGCTGTTCGAACCGAGCGGGTTGATGCGCATGATCTTGCCGAAGAGACGGCCGAGATTCTGCGCGCTCTTGAACGGATCTCCGCCGCTGCCGCCATCTCCCACGCCGAAGTAGAGAAGACCGTAATCTTCATCGCCGGGTTTGGCCAGGGGGTTGAAGGTGACGTGCCCGCCGTTGTGGTTCCCGAAGGGCTGCGCCCAGCGCAGGAGTTCCCTGGGCTTGCCGCCGTCGTAGCGGGAGGCGGCGGGGTTCTTCGCGGCCCATTCGAGCAGAACGATGTCGCTCGCGTGCTGCGTGCCCGGAGAGCGGAAGTCGGGATTATCGGAGAATTTTGAGGTGTTGGAATAAGTGTAGAGCTTGCCGTAGCCGGGCTTGCCGCGCTGGTTGAATTCCGGATGGATGGTGAAGCTCTGGACGCCCTGCTCCGGGCCTCTGGATTCCACGTCGTAGCCCCATTTGGGATCGTTCACGTTGAGATATTCGGTGACGGTCTTGCCGTCGTAACTCACGGTGTAAAGCGGCCCGACCATGTCGTTGACAAAGAGACGCCGGGTTTGCGGCTCATCGAGCATAATCATCATGCGAGCGGCCTGAGACTGGCCGGGCGTCGCCGGAATCGAAGCAAATTCCGCAAGGCGCAGGATGATGCCGGGTTTTTCTTCGATGGGCTTTGTGTAAGGGTTTTGCGTGCCCTCCGGACCCTGAGCGGATACGACGGCGGCAAGGCATAGCAGAGCGAGTACAGACAGAGCTTTCATCCAAAACACACTTTCTCGGGAAACCAGTGATTTGATATTCAGTGTAACGCCCGAGCGGGGGGGCGGCGAGGCAGGGGCAAGATTCAGCCGATGGAGCGATGCACGCGCCATGGCGGCGCTACCTCATCGGGGCGCGGCGTCATGGAAGCGCATATACTTGGTAGCGAAATGAAGGCTCCCTTCAACCGCCGCCGTTTTCTCACGGGGGCCGCCGCGAGTTCCATGTCGAAATTGCCGCTCGCGAAGGCTTTCGCCGGACAAGCGGCCTCCGGCATTCCGCCGAATATCGTATTTCTGATTTCGGACGATCATAGCGTGCCGGACCTTGGCTGTTATGGAAATCCGCATGTGCGGACCCCGCGAATGGATCAACTGGCGCGCGAGGGCATGCGGTTCACGAATACGTTTGTGGCGTCGCCGCAGTGCAGTCCCAACCGGTCCGCGATTTTCACGGGCGCGGCGCCGCACACCATCGGAACCTCGCGGCTGCACACGCCGATGCCGCCGTGGGAGACCACGGTATTGGATCTTCTTCGGGCGCGAGGCTACTTTACCGGGGTGTTCCGAAAGCATCACCAGGGGGAAGATTTCGAGCAAAAACTCGATTTTTATGGCAACGCGAAGACGCCGTTTTCCGCGTTCGCGGAGAAGCTGCCGCGGGGGAAGCCGTTCTTTCTGCAATTTGGATCCACGGATCCGCACCGTCCGTATAAGCCGGGCGCGGCGAACCCTCCGCACGATCCGGCGAAGGTGACGGTGCCGCCGTATCTGCCGGATGATCCGGAGGTGCGCCAGGATCTGGCGCTCTATTATGATGCCATCTCGCGCTTCGACACCGAGTGCGGAGAATTGCTCGACGTGCTGCGGACGCGCGGCTTGCTCGAGAACACGCTCGTGATCATGACGGGCGACAACGGTCTGCCTTTCCCGCGCGCGAAGGGCACGCTCTACGATCCGGGCCTGCGCGTGCCGATGATCGCCTGGTGGCCCGGCAGGGTCGCGGCGGGCACGGTGCGGGATGAGTTGCTGAGCCACGTGGATTTGGCGCCGACGTGGCTGGAACTCACTGGAGGCGGGGCGCTGCCCAAGTCGCGGGGGCGGAGTTTTCTTCCGCTGTTATTCGGAGGGCGTTATGAAGCGCGCGAGGCGGTCTACAGCGAGCGGAATTGGCACAGCAACTACGATCCGATGCGGTCGGTCCGGACGAAGCGCCATAAGCTGATCTTCAATGCGCGGCCTGAAACGGGCTACAGGCCGGCTTCGGATCTGGAGAATTCGCCGACTTGGCGGGAGATCCGGCGACGCGCCCGCGTGGGCGGCCTGAGCGTGCCGCAGTTCCGTCTGGTGGAGCCGTCACGGCCGATCCTCGAGTTTTATGACCTCGAGAAAGATCCGAACGAGTTCGACAACGCAATCGGCCGGCCGGAATACGAGGCGGAGGTCCTGAGGCATCGGGCGCTCCTGAGCGATTGGATGCACGCGACCTACGACTACCTGCCGCCGCTCGCGCGCGAACCGAAGGCGGGCGCTTCACCCGCGCCGAAGAATCTGGCGCCGCCCGCGCTTTGATGCGTTAGCGAGGTGCTGGCGGCCGGCGGCGTAGGGGCGGTCACCCTTCGGCGAGCTTACCGATACACTGTTAGAGATGCCAGAAGCGGTGAAAGCAGAGAGCATTAGCGGGCGGGGCCCGGCACGGCCGGGATGGAAGACATGGGTTAGCCATATCGCGGCCGGACTGATGTCCGTGGTGTTTCTGGCCAGCGGAATATACAAGATCGTGATGCCGCTCGACTTCGCCGAACGGGCCACGCAGGTGCTGATTCCGGCGAATCTGAGCGTCACGATAGCGGTGGCGCTCGCCGTGGCGGAGACCTTCGCGGCGCTCATGCTGCTGATCCCCCGTTACCGGCGCTTTGGCGCGGTGGTAATGCTGGGGTTGCTGGCCGCATTCTGTATCTACATCGGCGTGAACGCGGAGCGGCTTGCGGGAGCGGATTGCAGTTGTTTCCCGTGGGTGAAGCGCACGGTGGGGCCGGTGTTTTTCGCGAGTAACGCGGTGATGATGCTGCTGACGGTGCTTGCCGGTTGGTGGAGCCCGCGCGGGGGACGGTGGCTGCCGCCGCACCGGATGGGGTTCGCGGCCGCGGTGCTTGGAGCGCTGATTGTCCTATCCGTGAGTTCGACCGCGTGGGGCCTCTCGCGCGAGAGCGGGGTTGAAGCACCGGCCTCGATCCACGTCGGGAACGCGACGGAACCGCTGAACGAGGGGCCGGTATTTCTCTATCTCTACGATCCGGAATGCTCCCACTGTCTCGATTCGGCGCGTATGATGTCCGCGTGGAATTTCGGCGCGACGCGAGTGATCGCGGTTCCCACGGTGAACCCGCAATGGGGGCAAGCCCTGCTCGATGCCTCCGGGTTGAAGGCGGAACTGGCGACGGATCCGGACGATCTCAAGGCCCTGCGCTCGATCTTTGAATTTGCTTCGCCGCCTTATGGAGTTTTTCTGAAGAGGGGGCGCGCCCGCGTGACGGTTCGCTACGCGGAGTTCACCGAGGCTCTGAAGCCGAAACTCGAGGCCGAGGGATTCGTCGTTCCGGATTGAGCGTGACGGGTTTGACGGTGCGGCCGCGTCAAAGTTCCGCATCGCGTTCGGCTATCCAGGCGAGCGTTTCCTGGTAGGGGAGCAGGCCGCGCACCGAGCCGGATTGAGTGGTGCAGAGAGCCGCCGCGGCGCAAGCGAAACGCGCGGCTTCGAGCGGCGGCATCTGCTTCACGAGGCCGGCGAGGAACGCGCCGGAGAAGACGTCGCCCGCTCCCGTGGTGTCGACGGCATCGACACGAAAAGCGGGGACCACTTCGCGGTCGTCCTCGTCACTGAGCAGGCAGCCCTGGGCGCCAAGTTTCAAAATCAAACGATGCACGCCGTGGCGATGAAGCGCGGTCACGATCCGTCCGGCCTCTGTCTCGCCGGTTAGCCGGGCGCCTTCGCGATCGTTCACAAAGAGCCAATCGAGAAGAGGGAAACATTCCGCGAGGTCTTCGAGCCAGCGGCCCTGGGAATCCCATCCCGTATCGAGAGAGGTGGTGGCGCCGCGGGCGCGGGCCGCCTTGAGGCTTGCCGCGGCGAACGGGCGAAAGGCGGGCAGCGCAAAAGGGTTCGCGAGGTGGTAGTGCCAGTCCCCCGTGCCGTGGGTCCCCGCGAACTCGATGGTTCCAGCCATGGCGGAGCGGTTGACGCCCGGCGAGTGGAGAAAACAGCGCTCGCCGACGTGATTGACGATCGCGATTGTCCTGGCCGTCGATTGACCGGCGCGTTCGTTCACCCAGACATCCACGCCGATGTGGCGCAACTCCTTGAGGGATTGCGCGCCCGCGCCGTCGTCGCCGCATTCGGAAATCAGCGCCACCGGGATGCCCAGCACGCCGATGGCGCAGGCGGTATTCGCCCCGTTGCCGCCGATGCCGCTCCGCATGGAATCCACCCAGAGGGTGGCTCCGAAATCCAGTTGATCGACCGGTCTGACGACGGTGTCGTGTACCAGGTTGCCGGAGACGACGATCCGGCAATCCGATTTGAGTGCAAACGCCATGGTCTTAACGGTACCGAACTCCCTACTTCTCGCTCATGAGCGCGGCGAGGAACGCTTTGCTGACCGGCCATGCGCCGCGGAGCATGTTATCTTCCGCCTCAAAATGGCCATGGGAGAGGACCGCGGCGAAATCGGCCTCTCCTGGCTTTGCCTTTTCCATGCCTAACAGGCGGTTCAGCAGCGATGTCAGTTTGCCGAGATCGCCGGCCAGATTCCGGGCTGTTTGCGCGTCTTCACAGCGGGCGTCGAGGCGCAGAACGAAGCCGTCTCCTTCCGGCGCGGGAGCCAGCACGAGCAGGGCATCCTGGGCGTCGCGAAGAATACGAAGGAAACCGCGCAGGCCGGGAGAATCGGTGTCGCTGTTTTCAAGGGAATGTTTATCGAAGTGAACCCAGAGCGGCGCGTCCGGGGGCGCGCTCATGGGATGCGAGGCCTCGGGCGGAATGGCCTCGCGGAGGCGGTCGGCCGCGTAGCGGTCGGCCGAGACGGCGAGGGCCAGGACGTTGGTGTGAAGCGGAAAAAAGGAAATTTCGCGCCCCGGCTGGCTGCCACGGACCGTGCAGAAGCCATCGCGGCACTCGCCGCCCTCGCTTTTGACGAAAGCCTCGAGTTTGGGCCAATCGAAACGGCCCTCGGCCAGAAAATACTTAGCGGTGGCGGTAAAGGACCAGCTCACGCGGTCGAGGTCTTTTTCCCAGTTAAAGCCGCTGCGCTTGATGAAGTCTTCGTACTCCGGTTCGCGGAGGATGGTCTTATCCCCGCCCGAGGTGAAGCCCGCGGCGCGGATGGCGGCGACATCCAACTGGCCGGTGACGGCGTCGCGCGCGGGCAGGTGGCTGAGCAGGGATCGCGTGGAGGGCGCACTGAAGCGGACCCACACGACGACCCCGATCACCACCGCCAGCGCGGCCGCCGCCAAAGCCAGAATCCGCTCGTTGCGCGAAAGCGACATGCACTTACGATCATGCCATGGCGGCCGCCAGCGTGGCCGGGCCGTGAGCGGCTTCGGCCTCGCGCAGCCCGGCGTAGGGCGCGATGGAGCTTTGCAGAGCCAGGAATTCCGCAAAGTCGAGGCTCTGCGCGCCGTCGCTCAGCGCTTCTTCCGGCCGGGGATGCACCTCGACGATGGCGCCGTCGGCACCGAGCGCGACCGCCGCGCGGGTGACGGGCGCGATGAGGCTGCGTTTGCCGGTGGCGTGGCTGGGATCGACGATGACGGGCAGATGCGTGAGCTCCTTGAGCAGGGCGACCCCGGCGAGGTCCAGCGTATTGCGCAGGGACGTGTCGAAGGTGCGGATGCCGCGCTCGCAAAGGATGATCTGGAGGTTCCCTTGCGCGGCGATGTATTCGGCGGCAAGAAGAAATTCCTGGATGGTTGCGCTCGGGCCCCGCTTGAGGAGCACGGGTTTACCGCTGGCGCCGGCGGCTTTCAGGAGCGCAAAATTCTGCATGTTGCGCGCGCCGATCTGGAGCAGGTCGGCACGGGCGGCGACGGCTGGAAGATCGTGTTCGGAGAGGAGTTCCGTGACGACGCCGAGTCCGTTTTCGTCCGCGGCATCGCGGAGCAGCCGGAGCCCGTCTTCACCGAGCCCCTGAAAGTCGTAGGGCGAGGTGCGAGGCTTGAATGCGCCGCCGCGCAGCAGGCCCGCGCCGGCTTGCCGCAGGAAGCGCGCGCATTCGCGGATCTGCCGCTCGCTTTCCACCGAGCAGGGGCCGGCGATGAGTGGGAAGCCGCCGTCGCCGAAACGAACGCCACTCACCGTGACCTGGCTCCGTGAGGGATGGTATTGGCGGCTTACCAGTTTGTAGGGCGTGGATATACGCACGACGCTCTCCACGTTGGGCAGTGCCGCGAAGGCGCCCGGCGAGGGCAGCTTGCGTGCTTGGGCAAGGATGCCCAGGATGACTCTTTCTTCTCCCTGGCTGCGGTGAACCCGGCAGCCAAATTCCGTGGCCCGCGCAATTACCGCTTCGATATCGAGCGCGCCGGCCTCGGGCTTCATGGCGACAATCATGACGTTTCTCCCTGAATGATCCGCGTCGCCTTCGGGGTGCTTCGAAAAAGAAAAACCCACTCAGGCGAGTGGGTTGGTGTTTTGGAACCTGGATCGCTTTCGCGGCTCTTAGCCCACACCAACCCGGATGGCGCTATAAAATCGCCAGAATCCGAGACCGTAGGTGAGGGCCGCAAGCTGCATGCGAAGTCCCAGAATAGCGGGCTTCGAGGCCGAATGCAATGGGCTCGCGGCGGTGCGATGGCGCGGGAGCGGCGCTTGCGTTCCGGCGCTCCGGTGTCACGAGGCGCTGGAACGCAGCGTTTTCGCGGCGGAAACCATGTTCGTGAGCGCGGGAATGACTTCTTCCCAGCGCCGGGTTTTCAGGCCGCAATCGGGGTTTACCCACAGGCGTTCCGGCGGAATGCGTTTGGCCGCTTGCCGCATCAAGCCGGCGATCCGCTCTTCGTCTGGGATGTTCGGGGAGTGGATGTCGTAAACACCAGGCCCGATCCCGTTCGGGTAGTTGAAGCTGTTGAAAGCCTCAAGCAGTTCCATGTTGGAGCGCGAAGTCTCGATGGTGATGACGTCGGCGTCCATGGCGGCGATGGAGGCGATGATGTCGT
>CAZXBZ010000177.1:0-7456 GCA_964639135.1 uncultured Solibacteraceae bacterium
CGGGCCCGCTCGAATTGATGCTGATGCGTGGCGACGCGAGCATCGAAGCCGGCGACAAGACAGCGTCCGCGATGGCCATCGACGTGCGGCGCGGCAAGGTGGAACTGTCGCTACCCGAGAGCGGCGCGTTTCTGCTGGACGCGGAAACCCGCAAGGGCGAGTTTGAGAACCGAAGCAAGCTGGCGCTGACGATCGATTCTAGCGGCCCGGCAACGCGCGTTCGCGGCGGCAAGGCAGGCAGCCCAAGGATTACGGTTCGCACGGAACGGCTCGAGATCGAAGGTCCGCGCGCGGAGGGGGAAGACCAGGATTGAACTCCGGCGCGCCGGGCACTACGTTTCGGAAGCCGGGGGAAACGCTTCGGCCACGGTTTCCGGCGTGACTGGCGGATCGATCGGCTTCGAGTGCGCGCGCAGGAACCAGGTGACGATGTCCTTGCCCGCCTTGTGCTGGACGACCGCGCTCACCAAGTCGCGGAACTCCTGGAGATCCCCATGCACTTCATGGCCGTTCACCCGGAGAAAGACCAGCGCGGCGGTTACAGCGGTCCGATCGTTCGCCGCGTGGAACGGCCGGTTCCGGCTGAAGTGGAACAGATAGGCCGCGGCCATCTCAAAGAGGCCATTGTGCAGATACTGGCCGACGATGCCGCTACGGGGCATGGTAATTGACGATTCGAGCAGGGCGGAATCCCGGATGCCGCGCTTGCCGCCGTAACGGCGCACCATGTCGTCATGGATATCCATGACTTCCTTGAGCGTAAGGAAGGTGGGCTTCAAAACGGTTTGGACGGCGGTTTCCACGCTACTCCACCATCTCCCGGAACATCCCATCATACTCACGCACAACGGCGTCGAGGGCGGCGTGAAAGCGATGCTTGCGTCCCTTCGCCCGGATAGGAGTCATGACGAGAGAGTCTCCGTCGGTCGAGAGCTTCAGGTCCGTCTCTTCGTCGATGTCGAGGATCTGCAGGACGCCCGAATCGAACACGAGCGCGAGACGCCGGTCCACGCTGGTCAGTCTTCGAGTAGTCACTCTTCTATTCTCCGTGGCGCAACGATGAAAGACAAATCGGCCGGAAACGGGCGCGCTCTACGCCGTGATTCCCAGACGCTTCTCCATCTCCTCGAGCGGAATATTCTTGGTTTCCGGCACCATCAGCTTCACCCAGAGTAATTGCAGGCACATCATGAAGCTGAAGAAGCCGAAGATAGTCGCGGGCGGCAGGGCCTCGGCCATTTTCGGAAAGGCGAGCGTGAGAGAGGCCGCGAAGAACCAGTGCGTGAAGCTGCCGAGGGCCTGGCCCGCCGCCCGGTTGCGGTTGGGGAAAATCTCGCTCAAGAAGACCCAGATCACGGCTCCCTGGCCGATGGCGTGAGCGCCGATGAAGGCGAAGATGCAGTAGGGCACGATCGCGTAGCTTTTCACGTGGAAGGCCCAGGAGCAGACTCCGAGCGAGAGGATGTAACCGACCGAGCCGATGTAGAGCAGGCTGCGGCGGCCGAGCTTGTCGATGAGCCAGACTCCGAGATACGTGCAGAAGAGGTTGACGATGCCGATGCCGACCGATTGGAGCAGGGCGGCGTTCTTGGCGAGGCCGGTCCACTCGAAGATGCGCGGCGCGAAATAGAGCACCGCGTTGATACCCGAGAGCTGATTGAAAAAGGCGATGAGCATCGCGAGCGCAATCGGCGTGCGCAGGCGGCGCGTGAAGAACTTCGCGGGCGCGTGGCGGTCTCCGGCGCTGGATTCGACGGCATCCGCCAGAGCCATGACCTCGGCTTCGTTCTTATCCGGGTTGATCTTCCGGAAAATCTCCACGGCTTCCAAGCGGCGGCCGGCGTGGACGATAAGCCAGCGCGGGCTCTCGGGCAGGGTGAGGCAGAGCAGCGTGTAGGCGAAGGCCGGGAACGCCTCGACGCCAAGCATCCAGCGCCAGGCAACCTCTTCGCTGACGTAACGGCCGAGCAGATAGTTCGAGACGAAAGCGGCAAGAACGCCCAGCACGATATTGAACTGGAACATGCCGGCCAGGCGGCCGCGCAGGCCGGCCGGGGAGATCTCCGAAATGTAGAGCGGTGAAGCGACCGTGGCGATGCCGACGCCGACGCCGCCGATGAAGCGGGCGATCATGAACGTATAACTGCCGGTGGCGAGGCCCGACCATACGGCGGAGACGAAATAGAGCATGCCGATCCAGACGAGCGTCTTTCGCCGGCCCAGCCGCTCGGTGGGCCATCCGCCGAGTAGCGAGCCGGCTACCGTGCCCCAGAGCGCCGCGCTCATCGCCAAGCCGTGCATCACGCTATCGAGGCTCCAGACCGACTGGATTTTTTGCTCCGCGCCGGAGATGACGATGGTGTCAAAGCCAAACAGGAAGCCCGCGAGGGCCGCGGTGACGGACCAGGCGAACAATTTGCGATGATTCATGAATCTCCTTCGGACGCACGGCGCTCAGCGAGCGTGAACGCATTTGTTCATTCTCATATAAGTTCGGCCGGAAGCGCGGGAACGGCATCCTGTTTCGAACACACGTAAGCGGCAAGCGCATTGGCGCGACGGTTGATTTCATCAAGCGGCTGCTTCCGCAGCATACCGGAGATGGCGCTGGCGGTGAACGCATCGCCCGCGCCGACGGTGCTCACAACGCTCACCGGCGGCGGAACGGCGAAACTTGTCTCATCGCGGGTAAGCATCAGCGCGCCACGCGCGCCACGGGTAAGAATCGCGAGCCGCAAATCAAAACGATCGGCAAGCGTTCGCAACCGCCGCTCCTCATCGCCCTGGATCTCCAGCCAGTTCGCGAGAAGGGGCAGTTCCTCGTCGTTGAGCTTGAGGACGTTCGCGGCGTCAAGCGACTCGATGACAAGGTCTGGAGTGTAGTGGGGCCGGCGCAGGTTGATATCGAAAACGCGCAGGCAATCGCGCCGTGTCTCCGCGAGGAAGCGGCGAATGGTTTCGCGCGACGGCGCGCTTCTCTGCCCCAGGGAACCGAAGCAGACGGCATCCGCCGCGGCGGCTAATTCATGGAGCCGGGCGCTCCACGGAATGGCGTCCCAGGCCGCGCCCAAACGAATCTCATACTCGGGCTTCCCCGCCGTATCGAGCGTAACCAGGACCTCGCCGGTTGGAAAACTTTCAAGCCGCGCAACGCCGCTGGTGTCGATGCCGCGCCCGGCCAGAAACTCCAGCGCGCGATCTCCGCGCGCATCCGCGCCGACGGCGCTTACCACCGACACCTCCGCGCCCAAGGACCGGCAGTGGCAGGCAAAGTTCGCGGGGGCTCCTCCGAAGGTCTCGCCATCGGGGTAGACATCCCAAAGCACCTCGCCCAGGCCGGCGATCTTTGGCCGCGATGGATGAGGCGATCTCTTCACAACATCCTCCATGCCGCCCTCGAATGGCTCCCTTCCCTATTCCGGCACGCCCGGTTCGCGGACACTCCGAGGCCCGTCTAAAGCCGCAACTCACGGCCTTCGCGCTCCAGGCCCTCGATGACCCGCTGGCGGATGCCGGTAAGCTCGTCGTTTGATAGCGTGTGATCCAGCGCGCCCACCACCAGACGATAGCTGAGGCTCTTGCGTCCTTCGGCGAGCGGCGCGCCCTCATAGGAGCGGACGAAGTACACCGCCACAAGACGCTCCCCGGCATAGCGGCGCATGGCGTCCTGAATCGCCGCCGAATGCTCCCGGCGATCCACCACAACGGAAAGATCGAAGCTGCTGGTGGGGAAACGGCGCAATGGGGTGTACTTGCGAGGCGCCGGCGCGAGGCGCAGAACCTGGTCGAGATTCAGATAGAGCACCGCGGCGCGGCCTTCGACGAGTTCCGGGTGGAACTCGAAAAGGCGGCCTATCGACTCCCCTTCCCAATCGATGCGGGCCGCGCGGAACGGATGTTCGTAAACGAGCCCCGCTTCCGGCTCGATGCGCGCCCCGTCGCAAAGATGACGGGCGAGGCGCTTCAATTCGAAAAGGTTTCGCGCGCCGTCATCGTCAGGCCCGGGCTTCGTGCATACGCAGACCGCGAGATGATTCACTTCCTCGGGCAGATCACCCTCGCGTTTATGAATCTCGCGGCCAATTTCGAAGAAGCGGAACCGTTCGAAATGGCGCAGATTGCTCCGGCAGTTTTCAAGTATCCCTGGAAGCAGGCTGGGCCGCATGAAGGCCAGATCTTCCGTAATCGGGTTGGCAATGCGAAGCATGGCTTCCGGGGCATAGCCGAAGGCCGCGCCCAGCGCGGCGGTGACGAAGGAGTAGTTGCACACCTCGGTGCAGCCTAGCGCACTGAGGATCTGACGCATCCGCTGATGCTGGCGGCGCTCCTGATTCTCATGGGGCACGACCGCCGGCGTAAGCGGGGGGCGGGGAGTGATGGAGGCATACCCCACCATGCGGCCCACCTCTTCCACGAGGTCGTCCTTGAGAGAAATATCCTTGGTGGCGCGCCAGGAGGGAACGGTGACCTTCAGCGCTTCGGCGCCATCGGGTTCGACACCGAAGCCGATGGATTCGAGGATACGGCGGACTTCACCGATTTCGATGGTTCGCCCGAGTTTGCGCTCCAGCCAGTCGTGTTGCAGCAGGATGGGCGCCGGCTTGGGCAGCGGCGTATATTCATCGGCGATGCCGCCGCAGACGCGCGCCTTGGGGCACATCGCAAGCAGCAATGCGAGCGCGCGGCTGATGCCGGTGGCGGTCTTTTCCGGATCCTGAGCTTTTTCGAAGCGGATGGAAGCATCCGTGCGAAGCCGGAGCGCGGAAGAGGTGCGGCGAACGCTCGATGCGTTGAAATTGGCGCTCTCCAGGAGAATCCGCGTGGTGGCGCTGGTAATCGCCGAGTCCTGGCCCCCGATGACGCCGGCAATGGCGACAGTGCCCTCCGTATCCGCAATCACCAGGTTTGACGGATTCAGAGTGTAGGTCTCGCCATTAAGCGCGGTGCATTGCTCGCCTTCGGCGGCGGAGCGAACAAAGATCGTGTCGCCGTGCAGCTTTTCGGTATCGAAGGCGTGCATGGGCTGGCCGAGTTCAAGCAGCACGAAATTCGTAATATCGACGATGTTGTTGATCGGGTTGACGCCGGCGCTCGAGAGGCGATTCTGCAGCCAGAGCGGGCTTGGCCCCACCTTGACGTTTTCGACGATGATGCCGGTATAACGCGGACAAAGCTTCGGATCCTCGATCTCGATCTTGAATGGAGGCCAATCCTGAGGAAAGTAGGCGAGCCTGGAGGGCCCCTTCAGGCGTGTTCCGGTAAGAGCGGCCACCTCGCGCGCCATGCCGTGATGACCCCAGAGGTCCGGCCGGTGGGTGAGGCTCTTATTGTCGATCTCAATGATCCAATCGGGCTCGCACCCCGGCAGCGTCTCACCAAGCTTCACGGCGCCGGCCTCGGCGAATTGTTCGAGGTTCAGAATGCCTTCGTGATCCCGGTTAATGCCCAGTTCCGCGCCGCTCGCGAGCATCCCTTCGCTGAGAACACCGCGAATGGACGTCTCTCGAATCTCTTGCCCGCCGGCGACGGTTCCAGCGGGAACAAACGCGGTAAGGAGGCCGCGGCGGCAATTCGGAACGCCGCAGACGACGGTCTTCTCCCCAAGAACGCCGGCATCGACCCGCGCCTTGACGATCTTCGATCCGGGCACGGGCTCGACATGCGTCACGCGGGCGGCGACGACGCTTTCGAAACATTCGCCCCGGCGCTCGACGCCTTCGCTCTCGGCGGTGTGCAGCGTGATGAGATCGCTCAATTGCTTCGCGGGGACCAGATCGCCCTCGATGAGTTCTTTCAGCCAGTTATAGGAAAACTTCACGGTATAGGCTCGTTCGTTTCAATCAGGATCGCGGAGCCGCCATGACTCCGCGCGGAATACTTCAGAATTGCGTGAGAAAGCGGAGATCGCCGCTCAACAGCAGCCGGATATCGTCAATCGCGTAGCGCATCATCGCGAGACGGGTAAGGCCGAGGCCGAAGGCGAAGCCGTTCCACTCGCCGGGGTCGATACCGCCCAGCCGCAGCACATTCGGATGCACCAGGCCGCAGGGCAGCAGTTCCACCCAGCCGCTCTGCTTGCAGACCGGGCAACCCGAGCCGGCGCAGATGAGGCACTGAATATCGAGTTCGAAGCCGGGCTCCACGAAGGGGAAATAACCGGGACGCAAGCGAACGGCGACCTCCCGCTTGAAGACTTCGCTCAGCAGCGTCTTCATGAAGTAGATGAGGTGAGCGACGGAGACATCGCGATCGATCATCATGCCTTCAAGCTGGTGGAAGGTGTGTTCGTGAGAGGCGTCCACTTCTTCGTTGCGAAAGACGCGGCCCGGCGCGATCATGCGCAACGGCGGGCCGAGCTTGCGCATGCCGCGCACCTGAACGGGCGAGGTGTGGGTGCGCAGGAGATTGCCATCGGCCATCCAGAAGGTATCCTGCATATCGCGCGCCGGATGATCGGCCGGAATGTTGAGGGCGTCGAAATTGTTGTACTCCGATTCCACCTCGGGCCCATCAAGAATGGTGAAGCCGAGAGAACGGAAGACGTCTTCAATTTCGCTTTGGATGAGCGTGACCGGATGCAGGCTCCCGCGGCGGGGCCCCGTTCCGGGGAGAGTCAGGTCTATCCATTCGCTCTCGAGGCGGCTGGCGAGGGCAGCTTGCTCGAACTGCCCATGGCGCGCGTCGAAGGCGGCTTCAAGCAGGCTTTTCACCTGATTGAGGCGTTCGCCCATGGCGCCACGCTGCTCCTGCGTGAGTTTCCCCATGCTCTTGCTCACCTGCGCGAGGCGCCCCTTGCGGCCGAGAACGTCCACGCGGATCGCCTCCAACTCCTCCGGGGTTTCGCAGCCGTCAAGCCGCGACTTGGCCGAGGTTTCCATCTCCCTCAGCGCGGTTTTCATCAATTCGATCGATTCGAAAAAAAAGAACATGCCAGTAAATTAAAGTGTGATCTTCAAGTTTAACTTGTCTAGAGGAGGGCGGGTTTTGCGAAACGAAGCCGTAGCCGGGCCGCGCCCCGGCTACGGCGCGCACGGCGAAGCGAACTATGAAGCCGGGACTGTGGGCGCCGTCGATCCTCGTGACTGACGATACCTCCGGGAAAACAATTGACGGCCATGCTCTTGGATGTCACTTTACCGGGCGAAACGGGAAGGGCCGAAGCGATCCATGGAGTTCCAGGGGCATGATACGCTTGGGGAAGAATTTGCATCCGCCGATGATTCCGCGCCTTCTAGCCTGCCTGCTCCTGCTCACGGTCTCTCCGGCCACCTGGGCCGGCGTGATGTGCATGGCCAAGGACCATACGGCGATCGAGCCGGCGGACGCGGCGTGCTGTGTCTCCATCGCCAGGGGTGGCATAACCCAACTGGAAGCCGGCGGCTGCGGCCCGTGCGTGGATGTTAAAATCGGTGCCACGGCGACCCTCAAGCACGGGAATCCCCGCGATACGGCCTCC
>CAZXBZ010000178.1:0-7453 GCA_964639135.1 uncultured Solibacteraceae bacterium
GCGCTTCGCCTTCCACTTCCTCGGCGATGATCAGCAGCGGACGGCCCGAGCGGGCAATCTGCTCGAGAATCGGGAGCAGATCCTTCATGTTGCTGATCTTCTTCTCGTGGATGAGGATGTAGGGGTCTTCGAGCACCACCTCCATGCGGTCCGGATCGGTGATGAAGTAGGGCGAGAGATAGCCGCGGTCGAACTGCATGCCATCGACGGTCTGGAGTTCCGTCACCATGGTCTTGCTTTCTTCCACGGTGATCACGCCGTCCTTGCCGACCTTCTCCATCGATTCGGCGATGATGCCGCCGATGGTGTCGTCGCCGTTCGCGGAGATCGTGCCCACCTGAGCGATCATGCCGCCGGAAACCGGCTTCGAGTGGCTGTGAAGGTCACCAACAACGGTCTCAACGCTTTTGTCGATCCCGCGCTTGAGAGCCATGGGGCTGACGCCCGCGGCAACGGCCTTCACACCTTCACGGAAGATGGCCTGGGCTAGAATGGTGGCGGTGGTGGTGCCGTCGCCGGCGATATCCGAGGTCTTCGAGGCAACCTCCCGCACCATCTGCGCGCCCATATTTTCGAGCTGATCCTTCAGCTCGATTTCCTTGGCGACGGTCACACCGTCCTTGGTGATGGTGGGGCCGCCGAATTTCTTCTCTAGAACCACGTTGCGGCCCTTGGGGCCGAGGGTCACTTTCACGGCGTCAGCAAGCTGGTTGACGCCACGGAGAATCGCCTGACGCGCATTCTCGCTGTAAACAATCTGTTTTGCAGCCATTGTTTCGGTTGTCTCCTTAATCTCAAGTTGGCCGGATGGTGGCGCTCTTTACGCAGTCAGCACCGCGAGGACCTCATCCTCGCGCATGATCAGGTACTCTTCCGTACCGATCTTGATGTCGCTGCCGCTATACTTGCCGAAAAGGATCTTGTCGCCGACTTTCACGTCGAGCGGAATGACCTTGCCATCCTCGGTTTTCTTCCCGTTACCCACGGCAACCACTTGCCCCTCCTGGGGCTTTTCCTTAGCCGAATCCGGGATAATCAAGCCGCCGGCGGATTTCGACTCGGTTTCTTCAACTCGTTTGACCACAATGCGGTCGTAGAGCGGGCGAATGTCCATAACCCATTCCTCCAGAAAATTTGCTTTGAACCGGTTAGAAGCGTTGTTGTTCAACCGTTGTGAGCGGATTACCGCAATCGCTTGCGGCCACCATTAAATTCTTAGCATACTACGGGGAGGAGTGACAAGTATATTTTATAAACTACGCAGAATCAATATTTTACAAAATTAACTAAAACATCTTTCCGCGCCGAAATGCCCTGGCAAGCCGAATTATCTATTCTTGACAAGCGCATGATCTATTAGCGTATCGCACTAAGATCTTGGACTTTTTCCTCTCCAGCCGGAGAAAGCCGGGCCGTCGAAAGCTCACGGCGCCGCCGTTTGTGATACAGGCGCCAAGCGTATCTCATTGTTCCATGGAGCGGGTGCTGCCAGAATGAAGACAGCAGGTTGAGCGAAGATATAGGCGATGGTGAAGGACGGAATCATACTCGCGGTTGCGTTCGTGGCGGCCGGGCTGGCCGTGGGACAATTCCTGGACCCGATGCTCGCATTGCCGCTGTTTATCGCCGCCGCGTTTTTCCTCTTCTTCTTTCGCGACCCCGACCGTAAGATCGCCGAGGGAAATGTCGTGGTATCGCCCGCGGACGGTAGCGTGTCGATGATCGAACCCTTTGGCGAGGGCCAGCGCCGCATCTCGATTTTCCTCAGCGTCTTCGACGTCCACGTGAACCGCAGCCCGGTCGCGGGCCGGATCACGGCGGTCGATTACCGCAAGGGGAAATTCGTGAACGCGATGCGCGCCGACGCCTCGGACGAGAACGAGCGGAATATCGTGGAGATCGCGGCGGATGACGGCTCCACGGTAACCTTCAGCCAGATTGCGGGGTTGCTCGCGCGGCGCATCGTGTTTCTGCCGAAGGCGGGGGACCGGGTGGAAAAGGGCCAGCGCGTGGGTATGATTAAATTCGGCTCTCGCGTGGATGTCTTTCTGGGGCCGGAGTGGGAAATCGTCGTGCAGCCGGATGACGTGGTGGCGGGCGGCGGCAGCGTGCTGGCGCGGCGTTCGGCGATGATGATGGTACCGGCAGGCGGAGACCGGACATCGCGCAACGAAGCGGAGGCGGAATTTTGAGCTCACCGACGGACAGCTTGGCGGGAAGCCCCGTCCCCATGACGCGATCGCGCAAGGCGGCCTACGCGATGCCCACGCTGTTCACGGCGGGGAATATCTTCCTGGGTTTTCTGGCCGTAGCGCAGACCATTCAGGGGGCGCTTGCCGCAAGCGGCGGCAATCTCGGTTTCAACGAACATTTCGAGGTCGCGGCGAAGTGCATCGGGATCGCGGTGGTGCTCGATGGCCTCGACGGCCGCATCGCGCGCATGACGAATACAGTAAGTGACTTCGGGAGGGAACTCGATTCGCTTGCCGACGTGATCACCTTTGGCATCGCCCCGGCCATCCTCGCGTTCTGCTGGGGCGTGCAGTTCGTCGACTTCGGCGGAGGAACCGAACTGGCGCGGCATTTCCGGCAGGCAGGCTACTTCGCGGCGTTTCTATATCTCATGTGCGGCTGCGCCAGACTGGCCCGCTTCAATGTGCAAACAGCGCCTCCTCCGGGAAAGAAGAAACCGGACCATCGCTTCTTCGTGGGCCTTCCGATCCCCGCGGCCGCGGCCGTGATCGCATCCATCGTTTACGCCGCGAACTCACAACCGCTCACCGATCTCTATGTTTCCCTTGGATGGCTGCTCCTGGTGGGGATCGTCGCGCTGCTTATGGTGAGCACCTGGCGTTATGTAAGCTTCAAGGATCTCGCGATGCTGCAGCCGCGAAAGCCGCTCTCGCTCATCCGCTTCGGGGTGCTGATCTGGGCTATCTGGAATTATTCGCACGTGGTGCTGCTGGCCATCGCCGCCGTCTACCTGCTGAGCGGCTTCGTGCTCAAGGCGAATTCGATGTGGAGACGCTTCCGCAAGCACGAAGACGGGACCGAAAGCGAATCGCACGAAGCATTTTCCGCGTGAGCGCGCCGCTCTGGAGACCGGCAAGCGTTGGGCAGGATTTTTCATGAGCAAGAATCTATTCGCAATTGTGGGCGGAACCACGCTCATGGGCAAGGAACTGCGGGAGGTGTTCGAGGCGCTGCCAAACGCCATCGAGACAAGCCTGATCGGTACCGAGGCCGGTGAATCAGTCGGACTGATCGAGGATGCGGGCGAAGCCGTGGTCGTCGGCGCTCTTGATGAAGAGAACCTGGGCGCCGCCGATGTGGTGCTGCTCGCTGGAGACGCCGTAAGCTCGCACCGGGCCTGGGATCTGCTCGCGCCGCGCAAGCCCCGGCCGCTTGTGATCGACCTGAGCGGCGCTCTCTCCCAGACACCGGGAGCCCAGGTGCGCGCGCCGGGCGTGGAGCCGGATACGTTCGAAGTGGCGGAAGATGCGCCCCAGGTAATCGCGCACCCGGTAACGATAGCGCTGGCCCTGCTGCTCCGGCGAGCGCTTGCCGCCGGCCGGGTCGAACGCGCGATCGTTCACGCCTTTCTGCCCGCGAGCGAACAGGGCGACGCCGGCCTCGATGAACTGCATCAGCAGACCATCAAGCTCTTCGCTTTTGAAGACATGCCGAAAATGGTATACGATGCGCAACTGGCCTTCAGTCTGCTCGCCGCCCTGGGCGCCGATGCGGATGCCGGGAAGCTGTCAAAGCTGGAGAGCGAAGTGCGGGAAGATCTGCCTCGTATCCTGCCGGCGGTATCGGGAATCCCCGTTTCGCTTCGCATCATTCAAGCCCCGGTGTTCCACGGACTCAGTTTCTCGATGTGGCTCCATGGTGAAGCCGCGCGAGACGCCGCGGCGCTCGCGCAAAACCTGCGCGGCGACCTGGTGGATATCTGGCCCCCGGAGAATGGCGTGCCCAATAATGTCAGCGCCGTCGGCGACGCCGGCATCAGTATCGGAGATATCCGCGCGGACGCGGCGAGTTCGGATGCCTGCTGGCTTTGGATGACAGCCGACAATTTGCGGCTGAGGGCAGTGAACGCCCTCGGCGCGGCGAGAACAAGATTATCCTAGAAATCCATGGACAACTGCGGAACTTATTGGCTTTCGATGATCCTGGTGGTTGCCGCCGATGCAGCCATCTACCTCAACGCTCACCGCTTCGTCCGGATACCCGCGGAAGATGAGCCGAAGCCGGGCGGACGCCCTTCCATGCGCGACCGGCAGATCGGCATGGTGCGGCGCGCCGCCAGCATTTCGATCATAGCCGTCGTGGTGATGTTCCTGTATCTGCTGTCCCAGGACGGTTGCTTTGCATAACCACTCCCCAGGCAGCCGGACGGCCGCTTAGGGCACACAGGATTCCGTAAGGCTCTCGCCGCAAACGGCGAGTACACGCTTTGATTCGTCATCGTATCGATACACGGCGCGGGCTGGCGCCCCCCGGCATGGCGTGACGAAACGCACCATATCCTCCGTGGTATCCGGCACGGGTTCTACATCGGACGCAAGAGGGCCGCCCTCCCTTCCCCGCCGCCGGTCATCGCATACGGGGTCTTCAAATTCCCCGTACCGGACAAGCGCCCCGTGCTCGAGCCGCATCCAGCGCCAGCCACCCGCCCGACCGGACCCAGGATGCCGCAGGCCATCGGATGATTCATCCCGCGCCTCTTTCAAACTCTCTTCCTCTCCCAGGTCGCTCGTGTGGCTAAGGATGTGCATCCTGCCGGCGCCCGTCAGCACGACCGTGAAGCATTTGGAGAAATCTTCGGGTCTCTCGTAACGGCAACGGAACTTACCGGCGAAACGAAACCTCCCCTTGCCCAGATATTCGAGCACGGCTCCCAAGGCTTCGGTTTTCGAGAGCCGCACGAGCAGCGCGAGATCGAGGTCGTTATCGCCGTCGAGATCAACGTCGGAGCGGAACAGATTCCGCGGCGTCAGCGATAAATCGGCGAAAACCTCGGGGAGCACTTCAGCCATTTCCTTCCGCTCCAGCTTCGGGAGAGGAAGATACTCCACCATTTCGGAATCAAAGAGCGGCGCCGCGGGCGGTGCGCCGGAGCTTTGCTCGCGAGGGTCCTGGGTATCGAAAAACCGGACAACGGCGGTTGCAAAGTTGCTCGCCAGGCCGCCAGAGGATCTCGCTCCTTCAAACTCGCTGGCATTCCGTGCGCGCGGACCCGCGGGCACGTGAGCCATGGTCCAGAAAAAACCAAGCCACACGCAGCACGTCACCGCAAAGGTAAGCGAAAGCGAGATAAAACGATTGGGGCGCATCCTTCTCCACGCCGTGAAGCGTCATCCCCGGCATTCACGCGGCGCGACGCGGCGTAACATCGAGCGCCGGCCGCGGGGGACGGCGCTCATCCCGGCAAAATGCGGCGGCTGGCCGCATCATACGTCATGCGCCTTCCCTGGTGGAGCGAGGCATCGGCCATCAGCACCGCGATCGAATGAGCATAGCCCGCTTCAATGGGCGCGATGGGCTGCCGGCGGCTGCGTACACAATCAAGAAAGTTTTGCATGTGGCTCACCACTTCGCGCGGCCCGAAGCGGACCGGCTGAGCGAGGCGGTCAGGCTCACCCGAACCGTCGCCGCTCATCTCCCAGGTCGCCGTGGCCGAGAGGTTTTTCGCGTCGAGCGTGCCGAGCGTACCGAACCACTTGGCAAAATTTCCAGCCGAATTCCCGAATACCGTGGTGTAGCGAACCATGAAACCTTCGGGATACTCGAAGGCGATTTCAATGGAATCCGGTACGTCGTAGCCGTTCTGCTTCCAGCGGAACGTCCCGCCCAGTGCCACGGCATGGCTCGGGAATTCCACCCCGGTGATGTAGTGCACAAGATCGATGAAGTGCACCATCAGGTTGGTCTGCGGTCCGAGGGAGAACTCGCGGAAGCCATACCAATCCCGGTATTGAACCGGATTGAAGGGGCGACCCTTCTCCTTGAGCAGAAACGCGCTCCAATCAACATCCGCGGCCGCCGGGGGCGCATTGCGGAAATCGTCGCCCCCGTAGCCGATCCAATAGGGTTTATAGCCGTTCCGCGCCTGCTCCACTTTCAAGATCGCGCCCATCCGGCGCTGAGCCAGCGCATCCTTCGCGGGAGTGGATTGCGGATAGCTCCGCATCTGCGTGCCGACCTGCACAATGCGTCCGGAGCGCTTCACGGTGTCATAGGCGCGGATCAACTCATCCATGTTCATGGCGAGCGGCTTTTCGATGTAAACGTCCTTCCCGGCGTTGATCGCTTCGATCAGCATCGTGCAGTGCAGATGGTCCGGCGTGGCGATTACCACGGCGTCCACATCCTTCCGCGCCAGAATTTCGGCAAAGCGCGGAGTCGCAAACGGCGTGGTTGCGGTGGCTTCTTTCACCTGGGCCACCGCCGCGTCAAGTTTCTGCCGCCAGGTGTCGCATACCGCCACCACATCCGCGCGAGCATTCACTTTCTCCGCCAGCGTTTCCTTGAGGAGGCCGCGCCGCCCGCACCCGACGTTCGCGACGCCGATCCGGTCGTTCGCACCCAGAATCCGTGAATAACTTCCCGCGGCCATCGCCATGGCGGAACCGGCAAGAAAGTGGCGGCGATTCGGCAAGCTGGGCATAGCGTCTCCTTCGTATCCGATACGGCCCGGAGCGGGAAAGGGCAATGCTCTTCGGGCTGCCTTCGTCTGTCTTCCCACTACCTGAGTGGCAAGCGTTACGCCCTAGCATATCGCTACCGCCGGGCGGTCGCGCACGGGCATGCGCAGCTGGCTTTACGCTCACCGCCGCCTCGGAGCCACGGGGATAGGGCGCGCTCTCCGCCGATGTCATGCCGCCACCGGAACGCGGCTTCGCGGTTCAAAGGCCGGCGGCATTCATAAAGGAAAAGGCCGGTAAGCTAAACCCAGGCAGCTTCCGGCCTCGTTTCTTTCGCATGATGCGTTTTCGGCGTGCCTCCGTCTAGAAGCCCTGCCATCTGTCGATAAAGTTTACCTTGCCGCCCGCTCCGGGGAAAAAGTCCCGCAGCACGATCGGCCGGTTTACAGTGGATTCACGCTTTACGATTCTCTTGATGTTCACTTCCGTCGTGACTCCCCGGCTGAACGGGCCCACGACTTTCCGCCTCTCCTCCACACTCACATTTTCGTATTTCGACACCAGTTTATAGGTAAAGACGGTCGCGTTCTCTTGCAGATAGAAGGTCCACAAGCGTCCATAACGAACTCCGAAAACACAGCCCCACGGCACCACATGGCTCACGGTAACGGGACCGGAGGGAAGGGTCTTCAGCCAGCGCAGGTACGCATCGCTATTGGCCGTCCGTGCTCCGCCCGATACGCCGGTCTGGTTGATGTAATCCGTGTTGTTGACTTCCCAGGTCTTTCCGCCGTGGATGTTGT
>CAZXBZ010000179.1:0-7426 GCA_964639135.1 uncultured Solibacteraceae bacterium
ACCGGGAAATCCTCATGAAGCGGCAGAAGAAGATCTTTTTCCAGATCTCGGCCGCGGGCCACGAAGCGATCCAGACCGCCGCCGGCATGGTGCTGCGGCCGGGATACGATTGGTTCTTCCCGTATTACCGCGACCGCGCGAGTTCCCTGGCGATGGGTTGGACGGCGCGGGACATGCTGCTGCAGGGAGTGGGCGCAAAGGCCGATACGGCCTCCGGCGGGCGGCAGATGCCTTCGCACTGGAGCAGCCCCGAACTGCATATCGTCAGTTCGTCGTCGCCCACGGGTTCACACTACCTCCATGCGGTGGGGTGCGCCGATGCGTCTCGCCGGCTGCAACCGGCGCGTGATGAAATCACGCTTTGCTCGACGGGCGAGGGCGCCACGAGCCAGGGCGAGTTTTGGGAATCCCTGAACATCGCCTGTCTGGGCAAGCTGCCGATTGTTTACCTGATCCAGGATAACGAATACGCCATCTCTACCCCCGTGGAGGTGCAGACCGCGGGCGGCAGCATCTCGCGTCTGGTGAAGAGTTTTCCAGGATTGAAGGTGATCGAGATCGAGGGCAGCGATTTTGTGACCTGCTACCTCGCCATGCTGGAGGCCGCCAGATACTGCCGCGAGGGCCGCGGCCCGGCCTTTGTGCATGCACACGTGACGCGGCCCTATTCGCACTCGCTTTCCGACGATGAGCGCAACTACAAGAGCGCGGAGGAGCGCGCCCAGGAGGTACAGCGGGACCCCATCCCGCTAATGGAGAAATTCCTGCTGGAAAAGGGCGTCTACAGCCGCGAGGAAATCGACAGTATCCGGAAGGAGATCGACCGCGAAATCGCCCACCTTGAAAACGATGTTCTCAAGGAGCCGATGCCGGATCCGGAGGGTGTGCTGGAGTTCCTCTATTCCGACAAGGTAGACCCGACATCGGCCGAGTTCGAGACGCCCGCGCGCGGCCACGGCGAACCGCGAACGATGCTCGACGCGATCAACCTGACGCTCCACGAGGAGATGCGGCACAACCCGAAGATGCTGGTGTTCGGCGAGGATGTGGCCGATTGCAGCCGGAGCGAGCATCTGCCCGAAGTGAAAGGCAAGGGCGGCGTCTTCAAGGTGACGCTGGGTCTCCAGCGCGAATTCGGCGACGACCGATGCTTCAATTCGACGCTTGCCGAGGCGGGGATCGTCGGACGGGCGCTCGGCATGGCGCTGCGCGGGATGAAGCCGGTGGTGGAGATACAGTTCTTCGACTACATCTGGCCCGCGATGATGCAGATTCGCGACGAACTCTGCACGATGCGCTGGCGGTCTTACAACGGCTTCTCCTGCCCGGTGGTCATCCGTGCGCCGATCGGCGGGTACCTGAACGGCGGCTCCATCTATCACAGCCAGAGCGGCGAGGTGGCGTTCACGCATATTCCCGGTCTGCGCGTGGTGTTTCCCTCGAATGCGCGGGACGCGGCGGGATTACTGCGGACGGCGATCCGCTGCGACGATCCGGTTCTTTATCTTGAACACAAGCGGCTCTACCGGGAGCCCTATAACCGCAATCCGCACCCTGGGGAAGAGTACACGATTCCGTTCGGCAAGGCGCGAATCGCGCGGGCTGGGGAGAGCCTGACCGTCATCACGTATGGCGCGCTGGTTCACAAGGCGGAGCTGGCGGCCGCGGCGATCGAAGACGAGCAACGCGGCGTCTCGATCGAGGTCATCGATCTGCGATCGCTTTCGCCCTACGATTGGGAAGCCATCCGCGCCTCGGTGGAGAAGACGAACCGCGTGGTGGTGGCTCACGAGGACATGCTGAGCTGGGGTTATGGCGCGGAAATCGCGGCGCGTATCGCCGGGGAACTGTTCCACTGCCTCGATGCGCCGGTGGGGCGAGTGGCGGCAAAGGATGTGTGGGTGGCCTACAACCCGATTCTTGAAAACGTCATCCTGCCGCAGGTGAGCGATCTGACGGCCGAAATGCAGCGGGTGCTCGCTTACTAGGCACGCGGTGAAAGCCCGCCGGAGAGGCCGGGCGAGAGAGGTTTGAATGCGAGGGTGCTTCCATTGGGGACGGGCGTCCGTCCGTATTTTTTTGATCGGTCTGTTTTTGGCGGGCGGCGCTCTCGCCGCCGATGAGCTTGCGCGGCCGGTATTCAAGGTGGACGTCCGGAACCCGACGAAGGATAAACCGCAATCGAAGCTTTGGTTCGCGCATGGCTCCTGGTGGGCGTGGCTGCCGGTGAAGGATGGAAGCAGCGTCTGGAAGCGGACCGGCCAGGGCTGGCGGCGGCAGAGCCATCTCGATGCCGTGCTGCGGGGCCTGCCGGGGCAGGCCGACGTCTGGGCGGATGCGGATACCGCGACCGCCGTTCTGGTGGAGCCCGAGCGCCTGGCCGTGGTTTCACTGCGCTGGGAGAACTCCTCCGGCGGGTATGTACTGGCCCTCGCGCCCGTGACTCTGGCCATCGGCACGCCTCGCAATCGGGAGGAAGCGGTGGAAACGGCCACCATCGCGCGAGACGGGCGGGGCGTCTGGTGGATTGCCTACGACTGGGAACGCGAGATCTACGCGCGGCACTCGATGGACAATTCGGTTCGCGAATGGTCCGCGCCGGTTCGCGTGAGCGAGAAGAAAACGGACGCGGACGATATCTGCGCGATTGTGGCGCTGCCGGGAAGCGTCGGAGTGGTATGGTCCGACCAGGATCACGACGCGGTGTATTTCCGCGAACATCTCGATGGCGCGCCGGCGGGCTCGTGGAAGCCCATCGAGACAGCGGATAGCGGCGGAAATACCGCCGACGATCACCTGAACGCGGCTGTTGCCGCGGATGGCACGCTTTACCTTGCCACCAAAAATTCGGTGGATATGATGGGCGAACCACAACTCACGTTGCGGATCCGGGATGCGAGAGGCAAGTGGACGAACACTCCCTACGCGCCTCGCACGAAGGCAGGGGAACCGAGCCGGCCGATCGTGCTGCTCACGCCCGGCGACAGCCGTGTGCTGTTGTTGCACACCATCTACCATGTCGATAGCGTCACTCCGCGGCACGACCGGATCGTATGGCAATCGACAGCGCGCGGCCCGCTCAGCCTTACGGGCGCGGCGCGGGTGCTGATTGATTCCGGAAAGATCGTGAACGATATCACGGGCCCCAAGGCGGCGCTGCCCGCCGGCGAGCCATGGGTGGTGCTCGCTTCGGACCGGGGCGGTGAAGTTTTTGAAGCGCTGCTGAATTAGCGAGCGCAATCCGCGAGCACGGTGTAATCGATCTGGCCAGCCGGCCAGGCTAGTTCACGTTGTGGATCGAATTCTCGATCATCGCCACGGGCGAGTAGTGCAGCGGCTTGGCGAAAAAGCCTTCGCTATCGAGCTTCGCGTAGATTTTGCCCGCGACGCCGGAGGCTCTGGGTCCGCTGACGCCGTCCGCGCCGGTGAGCATGACCACCACTACGAGATCGTTCTGGTCGCCGTCACGGAAGGAGGCGAACCAGCCCATGTGCGACCGCTGGGTGTAATCCGTGCAGGTGCCGGTCTTCCCAAACAGGGGCGCTTCCGGGGCATAAGCAGCCTGGCGCGCGGTGCCGAAGGAAACGGCCCCGCTCATGCCGCGCTTCAGGTCGGACAGAATGTGGCTGATGTCGAGAGAGCGCTTGACTCGCGGTACGAAGGTATCGATTTCGAGTTCGTTCTTCGGGTATTGGAGGTAGTAGAGCGTACCTCCGTTGGCGATGGCCCCCATGAGCGCCGTCATTTGCAGCGCGGTGACGGCAATCCCTTCGCCGAAACTGCTCATGCGCGCCGAGCCGCCGTTCTTCGGAGGAGCATCCGGGAGAATACCAGCGGATTCGCCGTCGATGTTCAAGCCCGCCTTTTCACCCAGTCCGAAATATTTGTGGAATTCGATGAGCTTTTCGAACCCCATCTGGGCCCCGACGCGCTCAAAGAACGCATTGTTCGATTTTGCGAGCGCTTCGGTGAGATCCATCTTCGTGCGGCGCTGCACCACGAGGGTAGTAGAGGAATCGATCATTCCCTCATAGAGCCCGGCCATCGCCACGGGCACCTTTACGGTGGAGCAGGGGATGTAGCCGCTTGCGAGCGCCGTGCTTTGATTCACCATCGAAAGGATACGGCCGGTGTTGGGGTCGGCGACGACGACGGAACCGTTCAAGCGGCCGAGAGCCTCCACGGCCGCGCGCCGAACCACCGGGTCATCCCCTTCAATGACATCTCCGCGTGTTGGATCCGTGTAGGTCGGCGTCACCCACGGGCTGTAACGGGCGCGGGCGCGCCGGGAACGGGAGCGGGAAACAGCGGCGGTGGGTTTCTTTGCCGCCGTGGCTCGAGTGCTTTTCTTCGCCGTTGCTTTCCGTTTCGCCGGCGCGGCGGCGCGCTTCACCGTGGAAGATTTGCTCGCCGCCGGTTTGGCCTTGCTTACCGCGCGGGTCTTTTTCGCGGCGGCGGCCTTCTTGGCGGTGCTTGCCGCGTGCGCCTGATGGATTGAAACGCCGCCAAGAAGAAGGAGCGACAGCAGGATAAAAGCGAATCGAGAGAAAAATATCATGTTCAAACCATCGTCCACCGCGACCAGTACATTAAGAAAGCGTTGGCGATTGCGGTGCTCGTATTCTCATCGGATTGAGAAGACGATGTCAAGAAAAATATCACCGCGTCAAGAAAAATATCACCGCGTGCCGGTCAAGGTATGGGACGGCACGCCGCACAATCAATGCCGCACGCATAGGACCACCGGTACGAATAGGATGATCCGTGTTTCAAGAGCCAATATATATGAAAACGTTTCGCAATGAAAGTGGTTACGCCGCGCCCGGCAACGAGCCGGGCGCAAGCCCCTGAGCGGCGCTACCGTGATTCGGCGGATGGCCGCCAGCGGACGATGGGGTTCCGCGCGGCGGTAACTTCATCCACTCTGCGGACCCGTGTGGTGTGAGGCGCGTCGAGCACCAGGGCCGGGTTTTCCTCCGCTTCGCGCGCAATCGAGGCCATCGCTTCGATGAAGACGTCGAGTTCGCGCTTTTCTTCCGTTTCCGTGGGTTCGATCATCATCGCGCCGGGCACAATGAGCGGGAAGCTGGTGGTGTAGGGGTGGAAGCCGTAGTCGATGAGGCGTTTGGCGATGTCACCGGTCCGAACGCCATTTTTCGCCTGAATGGCGTCGCTGAACACGACTTCGTGAAGGCTCCGGTCCTTATAGGGCAGGGCATAGTGCGGTTCAAGGCCCGCGCGGAGGTAGTTGGCGTTCAGCAGGGCGTCCATGGTGGCGGAGCGGAGGCCGTTGCCGTAAGCCATGATGTAGGCGAGAGCGCGCACGAACACGCCGAAATTGCCGTGGAAGGCGCGGACCTTCCCGATCGATTCCGGGCGATTCGATTCGTAGTGGTAGACGCCGTCGCGAAGCGTGATCCGCGGCACGGGGAGATACGGCTCGAGCAGGCGCTTCACGGCTACCGGGCCCGCGCCCGGTCCGCCGCCGCCGTGAGGCGTGGAAAAGGTTTTGTGCAGGTTGAGGTGCATCACATCGACGCCGAAATCTCCGGGCCGGGAAACGCCCGCGAGCGCGTTCATATTCGCGCCATCCATGTAAACGAGTGAGCCGTTTTCGTGGAGCAGCCGCGTAATTTCGGAGATGTTTTCCTCGAATAGCCCCAGAGTATTGGGGTTGGTGATCATGATGCCCGCCACCGAGGGATTAAGCAGGCCGCGGAAGTGTTCCATATCCACCAAGCCGCGGCTGGTGGATTTGACGTTCACCACCTGATAGCCGCACATGCGGGCGGTGGCGGGGTTGGTGCCGTGGGCGGAATCAGGCACCAGAATGGAAGCACGCGCGTCGCCGCGCGCCTCGAGGCAAGCGCGGATCAGAAGCAAGCCCGTGAACTCACCATGGGCGCCGGCGGCGGGTTGCAGCGTAACGGCGTCCATGCCGGTAATCTCGGCGAGAGACCGCTCAAGCAGGGCCATGACCTCCATCGCGCCCTGCGAAAGGGATTCGGGCTGGTAGGGGTGGCCCCAGGCGAGGCCCTCGGTGCGCGCCGCGGCTTCATTCACGCGCGGGTTGTATTTCATGGTGCATGAGCCGAGAGGGTAGAGGCCCAGGTCGATGGCGTAGTTCCAGGTGGAAAGGCGCGTGAAGTGCCGGATGGTTTCCACCTCGCTTACCTCGGGGAAGCCCTCCACTTCGGCGCGTACGTTCTCCGCGCCGAGCGCTTTTACCGGATCCACCGGCGGGACATCGAGCGGCGGCAACTGGTAGCCCTTCTTGCCGGGGGAACTGCGCTCGAACAAAAGGGGCTCATTTTGCGAAGGGTGGGGGGTGACTTTACTAACCATTTCCATGCCTGTCTCGATTTCGTACCGTCCATCGGACGCCTTGGCCGCGCCGGGCCGCGATCGGAATGCCGCACCGGGCCGCTCAGGCCAGAGCCGCCGCCGGTTCACTTTCATCCCGTGACGAACAGGCGCGCTTGAAAGCGTCCATTTCCTCGCGGCGGTTCATTTCAGTGGCGCAGAGGAGCATGCAATCGGCCAGTTCGGGATAGTACGCGCCGAGAGGTATGCCCCCGATGATGCGCTGGTTCAACAGCCTGGCGTTGATAGCTTCCGGAGATCCGCAGCGCACGACGAATTCGTTGAAAAAGCGTCCACTGAAGCGGCGGTCAAGGCCGCCGGCCAGATAATGTGCCTTGGCTAGATTCTGGACGGCCAGTTCACGGAGGCCCTCCTTGCCGTAAACGGCCATGAACACCGTGGCCATCAGGGCGATGAGCGCCTGGTTGGTGCAGATGTTGGAGGTCGCCTTCTCGCGGCGGATGTGCTGTTCGCGGGTCGAGAGCGTAAGGCAGAACGCGCGGTTACCGTTCGCGTCCGTGGTCTGGCCCACGATGCGGCCGGGCATTTGGCGGATGTGCGCCATTTTGGTGGCGAGCACGCCCGCGAAGGGTCCTCCGTAGCACGGCGAGATCGCGAAGGATTGCAGCTCACCCGCGACGATATCGGCGTCCGCGGGGGGTTCGAGCAAGCCAAGGGACACGGCTTCCGAGAATACGGAGACAAGCAGAGCCCCATGCTGATGGGCGAGCGCGGCAACGGCCTTCGTGTTTTCGACGATACCCAGAAAGTTCGGGCTTTGCAGGATCACCGCCGCGACATCGCCGCCGAGCTTCCCCTCGAGATCGGCGAGGTCTGCTTCTCCGGTTTCGGCATTGAAGCCGAATTCGACCACTGGGAGCCCCTGGTGCTTGACGGAAGTGTTGAGCACCTGGCGGTACTCCGGATGGACGCTCCGCGCGACCAGGATCTTGTCGCGCCGGGTGATGCGCGCGGCCATCAGAGCGGCCTCGGGCACCGCCGTGGAGCCGTCGTACATGGAAGCGTTGGCCACTTCCATGCCGGTAAGCTGGCAGATCATGGT
>CAZXBZ010000180.1:0-7376 GCA_964639135.1 uncultured Solibacteraceae bacterium
CATCGTCGTATCGGAGGTTGTAGAACCGGACGAAGCCTGGCTCCAGGCCGGACGCCATTTCCACTGCGACTTCACCGGCGGGCGCGCTCTCTTGCCGTGCCTTCCGCTGGGAAGCCTTCGCTGGAGCCGCCCCGTCTTCAGCACCAAGTGGCTTCGCCTGGCCTGAGCGCGCAAGCGGAGCCATGGAGACAGCGCCCAGACAGCCGGCGAGCAGGTTCCGCCGCTTCACGGCAGCTCCGGCGCCTTCTCCGCGCCTTCCGCATCCGTACCGCGCCCTCGCGCGGGCTCCCCGCGCTCGCACCGTTCTCTGTTTCGAACCTGCTCCAGCGCCCACCGCGCGTGGCTCGCCACAATCTCGTCCGGGTTAGCCGCCAGCCGTTCAAGCACCGGCCGGTAGCGTGCCGACGCGGAATTGCCCATGGCAATAATCACATTGCGGATAAACCCGCGATACTTCGGCCGGTTCACCGCGCTCGCGCGAAACATCTCGCGGAACTCCTCCGCGCTCAGCGCCGCCAGCCGTTCGAGCGATGGCGCGGGCTCGATGAGTGGCTCAAACCGGGGATCCTCCGTCACCGGGGCCTGGCGATTCCACGGGCACACGTCCTGGCAAATATCGCAGCCGAAGACTTGCCGGCCATTCCCGGCGCGTGCTTCCTCCGGGATCTCGTTCTTCTTCTCGATGGTGTAGTAGGAAATGCACGCGCGCGCATCCACGTAAAACCGCTGCGCGCCCGGCGTCCCTCCGGGGACGATTGCCTGCGTCGGACAGGCATCGATGCAGCGGCGGCAGCTTCCGCAGCGGTCCGGCGGCGGGGTATCTGGCTCCAGCGCGAGCGTGAGCAGCAGTTCCCCGAGAAAATACCAGCTTCCCGTGCGCTCGTGAATCAGGCAATTGTTCTTCCCGATCCAGCCCAGCCCGGCCATCCGCGCGTAGCTCCGCTCGAGCAGCGGTGCGGTGTCCACGCAGATCTTTGCATCGAAAGCCCCGGCGGAGATCTCGCGCAACCGCGCTTCCACCTGGCGCAAACCCTCCGTCAGGATCTGGTGATAATCCTCGCCCCACGCGTAGCGCGAAATCCACGCCCGCTCACTGTCGCTAAATTCCGTCGAGTACGGATGCGCCGTGTTGTAAAGCAGGCCGACGCAGAGAATGCTGCGAACGCCGGGCAGCAGCGTGGCCGGGTCCGCCCGCTTATCGCGCCGGTGGTCCGTAAGGTAGCCCATCGCCCCCGCCATGCCCCGCTCCACCCACTCGTTGTAGCTGCCCCAGTCCGAAAGAGGCGCGGCGGCGGAAATTCCCGCTAAGTGAAAGCCGCATTCCCGCGCGACCGCCTTCACCGCGGCACTATCCAACTGCCGGGAATTCGCCATCTCAAGAGCCGCCGTTTGGTCCGCCCGCGGCGAGCTTCCGCAATACATCTTCCGTGAGCCGATGCACCGTCCACTCATCCATCGGAACCGCGCCCAGCGTCTCGTAGAAATCGATTGCCGGCTTGTTCCAATCGAGGACCGACCAATCGAGGCGCTGGCAGCCGCGTTCAAGCGCGATCCGGGCGAGGCGCTCGAACAGCGCCTTGCCGTAGCCCTTGCGGCGATCTTCCGGCATAACGAACAGATCTTCCAGATACATCCCCGAGCGCCCGATGAAGGTTGAAAAATTCATGAAGAACAGCGCAAAGCCCACGGCCCGCGGCGGTTCTTCCGGTTCGATCCCATCTTCAACCACCAGCAGCACTTCCGCCGCGGGGCTCTCCCCGAACAGCGACTCGGTGAGCACCTCTTCGGTGGCCGTCACCACATGATCAAGCTTCTCGTACTCCGCGAGCGCCCGGATGAACCCGAGAATGACGGGAACATCCTCACGGGTGGCAAAGCGGATCTCCGCATTGGGAAGCGCAGTGGGCATAAGCGTCAGACTCCATCATACGAGAGTCGATTTAACCATACCGGCCGCCACGACAAACCGCGCCGGCGGGCGCATCCGCCGCTCTTCGCGATTCGGAATCCGCGCGGCGGGGTATGGCGAGCGTACAGTAGCGAAGTTTTTCCGGCCCGACGATGCACCCGTTCCTCGCGGAATCGCCGCTCCCCGCCTTTCCCGGATTTTTCTGCTTCGGCTGGCCGGTTTTCGGGAGCGGATCAGTGGCCTCCCGGTTACCATGGACTTAATAGGACGCTTGACGCTGAAAGATGGAACGAACCACAAAGCTTAACACTTATTCAGGAATCGGGATGAGAACAATCAATACATTCACTAAAATCCTAATCCTATTGGTTATATTCGCAATATGCCAGAACGCTCATGGCCAGCGCCAGGACGACGTCTTTTTCGACGGCAGCGTACTTCATGATATTTATCTGGATCTGGAAGAATCCGATTGGCAAGCTCTCCGTGACAACTATCTCGAGAATACCTACTATCCAAGTACTTTTCGATGGGACGACATCACCGTCACGAACATCGCGATCCGCTCCAGGGGATCCGGGAGCCGCAGCCCGGAAAAACCGAATCTAAGGCTCAACTTCAACAAGAACGTTTCGGGACAAAAATTCCTTGGCCTCAAGGATGTCGCCCTCAAGGCAAACAATCAGGATGCATCCCTGATGCGTGAAACCTCCAGTTTCGCGCTGATGCGGCGTTTGGGGATTCCCGCGCCGCGAGAAGCGCATGCGCGCCTGTTTATCAACGGAGAGTTTTTCGGTCTTTATACGATTGTCGAGATGATTAATAAAGATTTCCTGTCTCGTGTTTTCGATGAAGACGAGGGATATCTTTACGAGTATGAACGGCCCGGCAATTATGATTTCAGTTATCTGGGAGACGGTCCCTCGGTTTACATGAGTTACTTTTCCGCCGAGACTCACGAGGACGATCCCGACATCACCGGGCTGATGGAAATGATCCGGCGGGTGAATTTCGCGACGGATGAAGAATTTGAAGAAGTGGTCTCGCCCTACCTCGACCTCGATCATTTCATGCGAGTCATCGCGGTGCAGAATTACCTGGCGGATGACGATGGCATTCTGAGCAGCGTCTTTGGAATGAACAATTTCTATCTGTACCAGCGTGCCGGCCGCACCGAAACCATCTTCCTCCCATGGGACATGGATCTTAGCCTCTATAACATCGACAAACCGATCCTTGCGGGGATCGATCTGAACGTTCTTGCCCGGCGCGCCTTCGCGGTTCCACGCCTGAGGCAGGTTTACCTGGAGACGCTGGCACTGGCGGCCGCGGTGGCGGGCGGAACCGATGGATGGCTTGAGACAAAGTTCCGCGAGCAGCACATACTGCTTGCCGAAGATGCGCAAAATGATATTCACAAGCAGTGCATCAAGGACGAGGCCATGGCGCCCTGCACCTCCGAGGATTTTTACCAGGCCACGCAGGCGCTATTCATGTACCCCGCGGCGCGAGCCTCGTTCGTTCTTGAGGAATTGAGCGGGATGCTTTCCACCGAGCCGCCGCGGGTGGCCGAGAGCGGGATTGTCAACGCGGCAACCTATTCCGAGCCCCTCAGCCCTGGTTCGCTGGCAAGCTTGTTCGGATCCGCGCTGGCTTTGACAAACGCGCATGCGCAGCAATTGCCCCTGCCGGTGAGCCTCGCGGGCGTCACCGTAACGGTCAACGGGACACCCGCTCCGCTGTTATTCGTATCGCCCTCCCAGGTGAATTTCCAAATCCCATGGGGCACCGCCCGGGGAACCGCCAGCGTGACGCTCTCCCGGAGCGGGGAGACCGCAGAGACCCGCGAGGTGGAGATTCAGGAGGCCTCGCCCGGTATCTTTACCGCCGTACATGCGGACTGGCGTGAGATTACGCCGTCCTTGCCTGCCGTGGCGGGGGACTACGTCGTCATCTATGCGACCGGCCTGGGAGCGGCGCTCCCTCCCCTGCATGACGGGGAGCCGGGCTCGCATGCGGAGCCCTCCGAGCCGGTCAGCCCGGTGGAAGTGAAAATTGGCGGTCTGACGGCGGAAGTCGAGTTCGACGGAATCGTGGACAACCTGGTTGGCGTATTTCAGATGAACGTCCGGCTGCCCGGAGAGATCGCCACGGAACTCGGGACGGCGCCGCTCACCATCACGGTAAACGGAGTGACCTCGCCAGCCTACGTGATCCATGCCCAGGGGCAGGCCGAGCAGCCACGGGATCGTTACGGCACGAGCCGGCAAGCATCGCCGGGAAGGGTGATGAGGCCCCCAAGTATCGGCCGCCCGGCCATCGGCGCGGGACTTTCACGGCGGTGACCCGCCCCGGCCCCTCATCCGTTCCTGGAGAGGGGCAGAAAGAGGGATATGGGTGGGGGTGCGGACCCATTCGCCGAAGCATCCGTTCTGCCCGAATGGCTCACTGCCCGCTTCTTGTACCTCAAATGACGTGATCCCCAAGAACTGAACCAGCCCAAACTTGAAAAACAAGGAAAGGCAGGGTGAATGATGCAGGGGAACGGATTCGGCAAGGCACGGATTCACCATTCCCCGGGAGCGAGCACACGATGCAGATCCGGATGCAGTGAGCACGGCTGCCGCGGAGTCGCACCGCCGAGCGGGGCGGATGCTGCGCGGGCTCGCTGTGCGAGGCGGGCTGGCTTATGCCTCCCTACGGGCTTTCGAGGCGGGTCTTCCAGGTAGGGCGAGTTTTCGGGGAAGGGGCTGGGGCGTGCGGTTGTGAGTGTGTATTGGCTGCTGGCAAATGGGACTGGTTCCTGCCGCGTTGCTGGCTTTTCGGGCGGGATGGGGACGGGGGTTCGGGAAAAACATCCTGACAAGCGGAAGCTGCTGAATCAGCCTAAGTAACTGAAACAGAAATGAGATAGGACCAAGCGGGCAGGTCTGAGTTTGTCCGGTTTGTCCGGTTTCATCCGGACAAACCGGCGTGTGGATGGCTCTAGACGCGATATCGCTCCGGCTGAGCCTGACGACCTAACGTAGCGCTTGGATGGCGCGGGCGTGGTGATCATATGCGGTACGGGTGCGGATTCAGATTTCAAACAGCGTGCGCGAGAGTCTGTCCAGGACAGTTTTTATCCCCGCCATCGAGACGCGGCTCTCCCGGCGTTGTGATTATCCAGATTGTGGTTGCGAAAACGAACCATGAATCGGAGGCGCGGCGATTTGTACGAGCATAAGCTTCGCAGGATCAGTCTCTTATATTCGCAAGAAATTTGTGCCCGCTTGTGACCGGGGGTGAAAGCAATCCGTAAGGCATGAGAATTGGGGAGGTTCTCGTCCGACCCGCAGTGTTTGACCGTGCAGAATCCACCGGTCAGGAATTGGCAAGCGCCGTGTCCTTGTCGCACCCCCGGAATTCGGGGACGAAATTGGAACGGGATCTCGAACTACGGATACGAGGCCGCACAAGATCGCAACTGTTTCCCAAGGCGAATCGCCAGGGATCGATTGCCCGATGGATCTGAAAAAGGATCAGAGCCTGCCCTCTTTTCTTTTTCTCTCCCTGGTTTGTTTGGATGTAACATTTGTTCATACTGGGTGCTCGTCACGATCGTTAGTTCGTGCAAACCGAGGCGGAAGGAGGGGCAATTCGATGGCTACGTTCTTAGTTCGTGATTTTCATGACCCGCGAGGGTATGTCGAACTCACGCAACCTGGCGGAGGACTCCGGCGCGTTGCCCGCACACAGGACCAGGAGGGCGAGAGTTTTGTCCCCTGGGCAATCACACTGGACCAGAGGGTTGTCTACGCACGCACTGGACAGCACACCAGCTTCCGCGGCGGCAGCGGTACAGACAGGCTGCGGCCTTACGACACCTTCGTCAGCCAGAACCGGCGCAGGCTTGCAGAGAGCGAGCTGGGCGTGCTGGCGCTGGACCTGCCGCACCTGACGAGGGCGGCGCTGGATAGCGTCAGCCATGGACTGAAGCAGTATCTGATCCGGCATTTCTGGAGCAATCAGCAAGCGGCCATGGATGCCATGTACACGGAGATCGGCCACTACTTTTACACCGGTGGAGGCAAGGGCTTCGGGCGGATCTCCGAAGCCGATAAGAAGAGCCTGGGGCCACAAAAGGTGTGGCAGGGCATCCTGGATGCCGCCGAGAATGGCTCCGTGGATCAGAAGATGGCGATCTACGACGCCGCGGGGCGGAAGCTGCTGCCCAAGCTGAAAAGCCCCTCGCACGAGGCCGAGTACAAGGCGTGGGGATCGCTGGTCCGCCAACGATGGTTCGACGACAAGGACCGCCGTGGAAGGACGGAGACCCCGGAGCAGTTGGCCCGGAAGGTGCGGCCAACCAACACCCCAGGCATCGCACCCTTGGGAACCCCGGGCAATGGGCAGATGGGCAATGTGGGCCAGGCCCGGAACCGGGGTGTCGATATGTTTCAGCGCGACCCGCACCGGATGCGCGAGAAGAACGCCGACATCTACTACGACGACGCGGACACGCGGAATCTGCTGTTCGGCGCGGGCATCTCCGGCACCACGGGCACCCTGCTACAAGCAGGGCGCGCGTTTGGCGGAATCAAGAATGGAGAGCCACTGAAGCAGTTTGTACTGGCGATTGTGGGTTACCTGGTGGGAGGGGGCATGCACAGCTACCACGAAAGCATGGCAATCGCCCAGCGCGTGGGGCTGCCCTACAATCCAGGGGCTTACGTGCCGTCGCTGCCGGAATCGTTCCTGGCTTCCCCGCAGTTCACAAACTGGCGCGACAAGTATTACGACGTGGTGGTGATGGGCGCCACGCACTGGCGCTTTAACCCTGGGGTGACCCCATCGCACCTCAACCGGAACCTGCGGTAAGGCCAAGGGTCAGGCACATGCCAGGCTCCCGTTACTTCCGACCGGCCATGGGAAAGTCTGGCGAGGGAACATAAGCGGTACCCATCAGCGCCGCCATTTCCTTCGCAATCGCCGGTTCTCCTCTTCCAGTTCTCACAGCCGCTTGGCCTCACTCTGCCGTACTTGATCTTCCAGGCATACAGCGTAGCCTCCGACATCCCAATCTCGCCACCCCGATCTCGCGGCCGGCTTCTCCGGCTGTCCGCCCCGCTTCCATCTCCTTTACCGCCCGATGGATCTGCTCCTCGCTGAATCGGCTCTTCTTCATCCCTTCCTGCCTTTCCTTGTTTTTTCGAGTTTAGGCTGGTTTAGTTTTTGGGGTGCACGCCAGAGCCCGCTCACGAATTCTCAGACCGACCGCGCCGGATGCGACTCGCGAGCATGCACTCGAGATCGACGACCATCCAGGCGGGCCGATTGCGCTCAATGCGGCGGAAACGCAGCGGGGCTTCACGGGAGGGCAAGGCCGATACGGGCTCCGCCGCCGCGCCCGCGGACAGAGGCCCCGGAACAAGCCGCGCCGCTTCGAAGAGCGGTTCGTTCCCCGATATAGGATTCATGGATCCAT
>CAZXBZ010000181.1:0-7310 GCA_964639135.1 uncultured Solibacteraceae bacterium
CCCATGGCGTCCATGGCCTTCGCCACCAGGCTGTCGTCGCGAATCATCAGGTTTTCGGCCTTTTCGTCGCCCAGGGCATAGGTAAACAGGGAGCGCTTGAGTTCTTCCCGCACCCAGTCACGGTTCGTGGCGAATTCCTCGCCGGTCACTTCGATCTTCTCCTCGGCGAGAAAACGCTGGAACTCGTCCACGATGGCGTCGCTCACCACGAAGTCCTCGGCGATTTGTGGAGGGTGCTCGGCGAAGTACTTCGCGGCAAAAATCGAAAAGCCCATGAACTGGTCGCGCACGCGGTACTGGAAGGCGTTCGTCTTCGGGATATCCACCTTCTCATCCGGGGTGATGCCGCCCCCGCCGTAGACCGTTCTGCCGGCGTCGGTCATTCGCACATCCTGCGGATCTTTCGGGTCGCCGTCCTTCCGCGTGTAGTAATCGTAGAACGACATCTTCGAGTAATCGCGCTGAATCAGGCGGCCGCTGGGCGTATAGTATTTCGCGGTGGTCAGGGCCAGCCCGGTATCTTCCGAAAGCGGATAGACCGTCTGTACCAGGCCCTTTCCGAAGGTCTGCTCACCCAGGATCCACGCGCGGTCATGGTCCTGCAACGCGCCCGCCACGATCTCCGCCGCCGAGGCGGAACTGCCGTTCACCAGCACGACGATCGGGTAATCGGCGCCCCGGCTGCCCCGGCGCGCGTTGTACTTGCGCTGCGGCGAGGAACGGCCGCGATGCGAAACGATCACCTGGCCCTTCTTGAGGAAGTGATCCGCCACGTTCACGCCTTCGTTCAGAATGCCGCCGGGGTTGTCTCTCAAATCGAGCACCAGCCCCTTGATATTCTCTTCCTTCAGGCGGCTCAGGTTCTCTTCCATCTCCGCGCTGGTGTTCTCATTGAACTGCTTGATTTGCAGATAGGCGATGCCGGGCCTCAAATAGAAAGCGTCGGCCACGCTCTTGCGCGGAATTTCGTCGCGGACGATGCTGAAGTTCAGTTCCTTGTTGCCGGTTACGTCGCGGCGCAGCATCGTCACCTTAACGGTGGTGCCGCGTGGACCCTTGAGTTTCTCCGCCACCTGCCCCTGGTCCCAGCCGGTGGTTACCGCGCCATCGATTTTATGAATGATGTCGCTCGGCCGGACGCCGGCCTTCGCCGCCGGCGACCCAGGGAACGGGTTCACCACCACCACGCGCCCGCGAAGCATCCGCACCAGCATGCCGACGCCGAAATACTGCCCGCGCTGGTCTTCACGCAAGAGTTGGAACTGCTTCGGATCAAAAAAGTTGGAGTGCGGGTCCAGCGTGTGCAGCATGCCCGGAATCGCACCGTTATAGATGGCGCGGTTCGGATCCACGGTGTCCGCGGCATTATCCTCGACGACGGAGAAAATCCGGGTGAACGTCCGGACGCTCCGGTCGATATCCCGTTCGGAACGGTCTGCCGCCGCGGCGCTCGCGGCGCCCGAACCTGGCCCATAAAGCCCGCCGAACAGCGCGAACAGCGCGATGATGGCCGGGGCAAAAAAGACGGAACGCGATTTGCGGTTCATTCCAGGGGACCTTTTCGATTTGGCTGGTGATACTTTATCCTACGACACGCACGTGTGTTTCGTTTCGCGGGAATGGGTTCGCACCGCGGGCCGGTGGCGCGCGATGGCGGCTCTCGCCTCGAACGATGGATCCGCCAAGGCTCTAGGAGCCGAAACGTACCGCGCTGCTTTTCGTATCCAGATGGATGGACCGCAAGGGCTTCCTTGGCGTGGCGGCGGGAATCCGTAACTCGCTCAAACGGCGGACCTGGTCCGTCACGCAAACCAGAAACATTGGTTGTGTGGCGTTCTTGAGGATGTCCACGATCTGTTCGTGATTCTGCTCCAGATAGACGGATTTCCCGTCCGTGAGCAGATGCAGATCCGAGTTTCCGAGAAGCACTTCCGGCAGGCGGCTGCCCAGTTCCTTCTGCAGGAATTCGAGGACCTGGCGGATCCGCTGAAGCGAAAACCCTTTTCGGCGCAATTCCGCGATCAGGCTGATTTCAATCACTTCCTGAGCCAGATATAGCCGTTTGTGGCCTTCGTGGCGTGGGGAGACTACTTTCTGTTCGTCCCACCACTGGAGCTGCCGGAGACTCACTCCCGCAATCTGGGCCACCTCACTGCTCGAGTACGTATCTTCCGCGGTGATGGAGAGGGGTCGAAGCTTTCGCGCCTTTGACATTTTCACCCTGAACCGTTTTAGAGATTCCGCAACTCAAATTGTACTTGAGCACACCGGGCTGTCAAGGTACAAAACCACCCCGATTCGGGTCGTTTGTGGAACGCTTAGTACCGCGAATCAGAACTTCGGAATCGCGCCACTACTGGTAGCGCCCATGCTGCCTCCACCCACAAAATGCACCACCTCGATTTCGTCGTCATGTTCGACTGGCGTGGAATCCCAAAGCGCCGCGCTCACGATTTCACGGTTCCGTTCGATAGCGACCCGGTCTCGCTTCACGTGAAGGTGGCCGAGCAAGCCCGTAAGCGTCAGGCCATCCGGCACGTCCCGGATTTTGCCGTTCAGCCGGATGGCGATCGATGGACCGGTGGAGGGTTCGGACATTCTGGTACTTTCACTCCCGCGCAGGAAAAAGTCGGGAACTCGCGGAGGCGGCCAGCGCGCCGCGTTTCCCTACTCCCCTTATACCAGCCCGAAATGATACGTTGGCGCGGCCGGACGCACCGCCATGCGGGCCGGCGCGCCACGAACCCGGCGGCCAGGGAGGACGGCGGATCTGGATTCCTCCGTGAGATGGCGATAGAGTGATAGTCGGGGCGTGGATGTTCCCCCCGCCAGGAGGTTTCCAGGATGCCAATTCGCGAATTTAGCTGCGGCAAGTGTGGGACGAGTTTTGAGAAAATCGAACGCGCGTCCCAAGCCCTGGAGCAGGTTGCCTGCCCGAACTGTGGAAGCCGCGAGCTTGAAAAGAAGCTCTCCAGCTTCGCCACCCCCAGCGGAGGCTCCGCCGCCTCGGAATCCGCCTCGATGAATCCCGCGAGCGCCTGCGGCATGGGCAATATGTGCTGCATGAACCAGAACTGACGGACGGATCCGGCTCGCCAGGCGCCGAATGACGCGCGGCTTCGCCCCTCCCGGCCTCTAAATCCGCGTCCGATCCCCGGCATCCGAGCTTTCTTCTTGAGCTTCGGTATTTATTCGCCTAAGATAGAGAGGATCAGTTTTCCGGGAGAGGGGGCGCGGTGGCACTCACAAAGCGGCAGAAAGAGGTCATCGATTTCATCGCGGAGTATATCCAGGGCCACGGATATAGCCCCAGCTACGAGGAGATCGGCAAGGCGCTCGACCTGGCGTCTCTCGCCACCGTGCATAAGCACATCTTCGCTCTGGAACAGAAACAGTATCTGCGCCGCTCCTACAACCAGAGCCGCTCCCTCGAACTCGCTCCGCGCTACTTCCAGGAACTCTCGCGCAGCATGAACATGAACGAGAGCACCCTGAGCATCCCTCTTCTCGGGCAGATCGCCGCGGGGGCGCCCGTCGAAACCGCCACCGCCCCGGATTGCCTGATCCTCTCCGATTTCTTGAGCAACGAGAATCTGTTCGCCCTGCGCGTGCGCGGCGAATCCATGGTCGACGACCATATCTGCGACGGCGATTACGTACTTGTGGAGCGGGCAACGCACGTCAAGGATGGCGACATCGTGGTGGCGCTGGTGGAGGGGATGGAGACCACGCTCAAGCGCTATTACAACGACGGCGGCGGCCGTGCCCGCTTGCAGCCCGCCAATTCCGAAATGCGCCCCATCAACGTCTCCCTCGACGATCTCGAAATCCAGGGCCGCGTACTCGCCGTTCTGCGGCGGTATGGCACGGTGAACTAGCGCTCATTTCCTCATAACCCTTCCGTAAGCCGTGGCGGCCAATTCCGTGGACGCGCGGCTCCCCGGCATGCACCCCGCCCGCGCCATGTGAAAGACTGGGTGAATCGAAATCGGCCGGACCTCGCGGAAAACCAAACCCCGCCAGGGATCCGCCGGGAGCGAGGAGAATCATGAGAACGATTGCACATTTGCTGCTGGCGGCATTTTTTCTGGTCGGCGCGGGCGCCTGGGCGCAAGGCGACGCCGAACTGCGCTTCCTGACGAACCACACCGATTACAAGAAACTGCGCGAACAGCTTTCCGATTATGAACTGAAGCGCGCTTTTGCCCTGCTCGATGCGCGGGAAGCCAGGGTAGCCTCCTGGACGGCGGAAGACGCGGGCGCGCGCAAGGCGGAGTTTCGCGAGAAGTTCATCCGTCTGCTCGGCGGGTTCCCCGAGAAGACGCCTCTCAACGCCCGCGTGACCGGAACCATCGAAGCCGCGGATTACCGCATCGAAAAAATCATTTTTGAGAGCCAGCCTCGCTTCTACGTCACCGCCAACCTTTATTTGCCGAAAACGGGGAAAGCGCCCTACCCGGCCATCCTATTTCCGCTCGGCCATGAAGACGGCGCCAAATCCCACGATGTCTGGCAGCAAATCCTGGTGACTTTCGCTCGCAAGGGATATGTCTGCCTCACCTGGGATCCGCTTGGCCAGGGCGAGCGCATCCAGATTTTCGACGCCGATCTTGGCGGCTCCAAGACGCCCCCCGCCACCACCGAACACACCGTGACGGGCGCGCAAACCCTGCTCGCCGGCACGCCGCTCGCGCGTTACACGATTTGGGACGGCATCCGGGCGTTGGACTATCTGGAATCCCGGCCCGAAGTGGATACCAAGCGAATCGGCCTCACCGGAAACTCGGGCGGCGGCACACACACTGCCTATATCGCCTCTCTCGACGACCGCATCCAGGTGGCGGCCCCTTCTTGCTTCATCACCTCCTGGCGGCGCTTGCTGCTCTCCATCGGCCCCCAGGATGCCGAGCAGTGCGTTCCAGGCTTTCTGGCCGAAGGGCTCGACCACGCGGATTTCATTTATGGCTTCGCGCCGAAACCCTACCGGATGCTCTCCGCGATCCGTGACTTTTTCTCCATTACCGGCGCTAGAGAGACCTTCGCTGAAGCACAGCGTGTCTACGGACTGCTCGGCGTCCCCGCCCATATCGCAATGACCGAGGCCGACAATGGCCACGGTTACCTCAAGGAGCGCCGTCTCGCCTCCTACAAATGGTTCGATAAGTGGCTGAAGGGCGTGGATCAGGATACCGTCGAAGAACCCGTGGTTCCGCGGCGGGAGGAAGAACTCTGGGCCACCAAAACCGGCCAGGTTGTGCCTGAGTTGAACAGCGAGACGGTGTTCAGCCTGAACCGCGCGATTGTCGCGGGCATCCATCACGCCCCTGCCTCGTCCGCCGAAATCCGCCGGCTGATCGGCTACGAGCCCGCCAAGGGCGCGCCCGTGGTGAAACCTTTCGGCGTCCTGCGGCGCGACGGCTACCGGATTGAGAAACTTACCTTCTTGAGCGAGCCGGGCATCGAAATTCCCGCGCTGCTCTATCTTCCCGGCGGGAGCGCGGGCAAAATCCCCGCCGTGATTTACGTGGATTCAGACGGCAAATCCGCGGCGGCAAGCGATCTCGAATCCCTCGTGAAACAAGGCTTCGCGGTGCTCTCGATGGACGCCCGGGGCTACGGGGAAACCCGGGATCGCACGGCGCTCAGCGCGGCCTCGTGGTCGCGCTATTTCGGCGATTACAACAACGGGATGACCGCGATGCTCACCGGCCACACGCTCACCGGCGCCCGCGCCGGCGACATCTCACGCGCGGTGGATTTTCTCGGATCGCGGCCGGAAATCGACGCCCAGCGAATCTACGGGGCCGCGCGCAAGTTCGGCGGCATCGCGATGCTTCACGCCGCGGCGCTGGTTGCGCGCCTCCAGCGGGTCGCGCTCGAGGAAACCCAGGAAATCAATCAATCCGTGGTGGATCACCGGCGGAATCGCGGCGGGATGGAGCACGTCGTTCCCGGCGCCCTGCGGGTCTACGACTTCCCGGACCTCGCCCGCCTGCTGGGCAGCCGTCCGCTGGTGCTGGTGGATACGCTGGACCCCGTGGGGAACCTCGTGCCCGCCGCCGAGACGGCGAAAACCTACCCCTCGGCGAAACTCGTGAAGCGATACGCGGATAGCACGGCGGCTACACTCTACGGATTCCCGAAACCGTAGCGAAAGCAAGCCGGCGGTATCGGGAGGGCGGGGCGAAGCCATTCGTCCCGCCCTCTTTCTTATTCCCGCCGCAGCACCACCAGCGGCTTCTGGCCCAGAATGCGCAGGCTGGCAAGCCACCCCGCCAGATTCGCCAGAACCGCCGTGGCAGCCATCGAGAAGACGATCGGCGGCCACGCCACCCGGTATTCCGCTTCGAACAACCGTGCGAGAAGCAGCGCCGAGAAAGCCGTCGCGAGCAGCGCGCCCATAAGCCCGGCAACCAGGCCAAGCAGCGTGAATTCCATCGAGAAGATCGCCGTCAGCCGGCGTCTCGTGGCCCCGAGCGTCTTGAGAATGGCGACTTCCCGGATCCGGCGGAAGCGCGTGCCCGCCACGCTCGATGAAAGAATGATCGCGCCCGCCGCGATCGCGAAGAGAGAAATAAACTGCACAAGCACCGTCACCTGGTCGAGAATCTGCTGCACGATCGCCAGCACATCCGCGATATTCACCACCGTGATGCTCGGGAACGCCCGATAGGTCGCGCGCTGCAAAGCCGCCACATCGCCCGGCTCCATCCTGACCGCGCCGAAATAAATGGTGGGCAGCCCGGCCAGCGACCCCGGCGAAAACAAAAAGTCATAGCCCGCGTCCATCCGCGACGAATCGATCTTGTGGACCGCCTTCACCGTCGCCTCCACTGGCTGGCCGGCCGCTACCCAGCGAAGCCGCGTCCCCGGATGAATGTCGAGCGCTTTCGCGACATCGTTATCCACGGAAACCATCCGGGCCTCCGCCGGCACGTCCCTTTCCCACCACGTGCCTTCCAGGATTTCGGCGCTCTCGGGCGGCTTGGCCGCCTCTCGCGAATTCCTTTCCCGCCGCAGACGCCGGTCAAACCCTTCGAGCGCGAAATCCTCGATACTCTTGACGCCCACGCGGTCCAGCCGCATGGAGACGGAACTCTGAATCACCGGTTTCGCCAGCAGCCCGTGCTGCTGATTGAGAATCTTGAGAACAGCCGCCTGCTGATCCGGCTGAATATTGATGAGAAAGACATTCGGCATGGTCGGCGGCGCCTTCGCGATCAGGCTTTGAAGCATCGAGCCTTGCACCAGGTACACCGTCAGAGTAAACGTCACCCCGATCCCCAGAGCCACCAGCGCCGTGCGCGCGT
>CAZXBZ010000182.1:0-7279 GCA_964639135.1 uncultured Solibacteraceae bacterium
AGCTTCGACGCCACCGCCGCACGGACCAGCTCGGCTTGATGGTTTTCGGACAGCTGCTGTCTACTTCAGGGAACGCAGGTTCCTTACGCCGTCGTCATAATTCGTGGATCGCGATACTACCTTTTCTGCCTAACTGTCACGGAGATTGAACATTATGAAACAATAAGTCGCTATCATCGGGCTTGGCGAGGTCGGCCGGCCCCTCTTGGAGTTGGTGGCTCCGCACCACAACACTGTTGGTATTGACCTTAAGTTGCCAGAGCAAATCGAGCAAGTTGACATACTTCATGTCTGCTATCCATTTGAGATCAGCGATTTCGTGGGAGAAACCGCGCGATACATCGGCTTGTTCCGGCCGCGCCTCACGGTCATCAACAGCACTGTGTCTGTCGGAACGACGCGAAAGATTGCTGAACGGACCGGTGCCGCGGTTGTGAACAGCCCGATCCGCGGCAAGCACGTTCGAATGCTTCAAGAACTTCAGGTGTACGTCAAGTTTATCGGCGCACTCGACGAAGCAGCTGCCCTTATGGCCGAAGAACATTTTCGGTCGGTCGGCGTAAAGACGAAGATCCTTGCTTCCCCCGAGGCAACGGAGCTGGCGAAGCTCACGGAGACGACGTACTTTGGTGTTCTGATCGCCTGGGCGCAGGAGGTCGAACGATACTGTGATCTCACTGGCGTCGGCTATGATGAAGTCGCGTCGTTCTTCGAAGAGGTTAGCTATCTGCCCAAGGTGAAGTTCTGGCCGGGAGTTATCGGCGGACACTGCGTGATGCCGAATATTGAGATCTTACGTCCGTTGGAAGGGTCTCCGCTGCTGGAAGCAATTCGGGTATCAAACCAAATGAAGATCAATCGCGAAAGCGGCCCCGTGGAGACGGAGAGTGCGGTCACCTCGTCACGAGCATCGGTTCTCTGATTGTTTTTCCGTTCGACGATAGCTGCTTCGCTTGCCATGAATGCCGTACTTCAGCCTGTTACCACGGAAGCCCCGCTGCCTGCCAGGCTGCGGGGTAAACGCGCGGCGATGATTTCGTTCTCTTCGTTTCCGGCGGATCCTCGTCCGCGGCGCGCGGCCGAGGCGCTTCTGCGCGAGGGAATGAGCGTCGATATGATCTGCCTGGCGGATCAGGACCTTCCGCGTCGCGAACAACGAGAAGGCCTGCATGTTCTTCGGTTGCCTATTACTCACCGGCGAGGAGGGGTGGTCTCCTATCTCTTGCAGTACTCCCGGTTCATCCTGCGTTCGGCTGGCGTCCTGGCGGCCCGCGCGATGCGAAGGCCATACGATCTTGTCTGGATTCACAACATGCCGGATGTCCTGGTGGTGAGCGCCTTGCTGCCGAAGCTGCGAGGCGCGAAGGTGATCCTCGACATGCACGATCCGATGCCGGAGTTGATGACGACGATCTACGGATTCGGAGCGGAGAGCCTTCCGACGAGAATACTCCGGTATCTGGAACGCTGGAGCATGGCGTGCGCGGATGTAGTTGTCACCGTGAACGTTGCATGCAAGCGGATCTTCTCCGCGCGGAGTTGTTCTCCGGATAAGGTCAGAATCGTCATGAACACACCCGACGATGAGATCTTTCCTTTGTGCCCGCCGGACACGCAGCCGGCGGACGCCGCGCCCGGCGGAAAATTTGTGATCATGTATCACGGATCAATCGTTGAGCGGAATGGATTGGGGCTCGCGATCGAAGCGCTGGCGAAGGTCCGTCATCAGATTCCGGCGGTCGAGTTGAGAATCTACGGGCGGTCGAATGCGTACCTGGAACAGATCCTGGAAACAGCGAAACAAGACGGTCTTGAGGAGTCCGTTAGCTATCGGGGCCCGAGGCGCCTGGAGGAACTGGTAGAAGAGATCAAGCAGTGCGACGTCGGCATAATTCCCAACGAGCGAAACGCCTTTACCGAGATCAACACTCCCACTCGCCTGTTCGAGTACCTCACACTCGGTAAACCGGTGATTGCTCCCCGGACTCCAGGTATCACGGACTACTTCGCCGAGGACTCGCTGTGCTTCTTTTCCTCCGGCGATGCCGGGGATCTGGCCCGGGCGATGGAGTGGGTGTATCGTGAGCCGGCGGAAGCGGCGGACTCGGCGCGGCGTGGCCAGGATGTGTATCGTTCCCATCGCTGGATTGAGGAGCGTGAAGCACTCGTGGCAATGGTTGAAGAGTTACTCGGCAATGCGACACTTGGCGGGCCAATGCAGGCACGGCGTGCCGCACTGAACGGCTAAAACTTTCGGTACGGCAATCCACTTTTCCGCTAATGATCGGTGTTATCGCGAGACAGGCTGACCACGATGTTGTCGCGGAGTTCTTTGAGCTCTTTAAGACTCCGTGGGAGTCCTATCGTTTCGGTAGCGAATACAGTGCCGTCCTTTGCGATGGATGCGAAGTGCCGGAGGGGGTCGAAGCGCCCCTGGTTGTGTCCTATGCAAGTTTCAGGCTCCCGGGCGAGGCGGCGCGGCCGGCGGAGGAGCATGCACCGAACGATGCCGGCCACCTCATCCGCTGGAATGAGGATGAACTGCCCGTGTACCGCGGATGCCTTTCGTTCCCCATTTCTTCCCAGCCGTTACTTCAGGACCGTGAAACCAGGTGCTGTGTTGGTTTTGTTCGCGAAGGCCATTCGGGAACGCATGTCCGGATCGGATACGGCCTTTTTGATGAAGTACGCCATCTGCTGAGCGCCGGCCAGCCCCAGATCCATGCAAGCATCCCAACGCTCGACTTGCACATTGCTCTGCTCCGAGAATTGATGCTGGCCAGCGGTGTCGCTTTCACGGAAATCCCGCCGGTTCCGGAAGGGTACAAGTTCATCGCGTGCCTTACACATGACGTTGATCACCCGTCGGTCAAGCTTCACGGGTTTGATCACACGATCATGGGGTTTCTCCTTCGCGCCACCATCGGCTCGTTACTGAACGTTGCCAGGCGAAGGATCTCTTGGAAGCAGGCATATCGGAACTGGTTGGCCGTACTCAAACTACCCCTGGTCCATCTCGGCTTAGCAAGAGACTTTTGGCGGACTTTCGATCGATTTGTTTGCCTGGAGGAAGGGAATCCTTCAACATTCTTCTTCGTCCCTTACGGAGGGAAGCCAGGGCAGCTCGATGGTGTTTCCGCTCCGCGGAAACGAGCGACCGCCTACGGTGTCGCGGACGTGGCCGACGTTGTACGCAACCTGGAAGCTGCCGGCTGTGAGATCGGCCTTCACGGGCTTGATGCATGGCATGACGTTGACAAAGCGCGGGCCGAATTCGATGAAATTCGTTCGGTGTCTGGCGGCCAGGAACTCGGGGTGCGGATGCATTGGCTCTACTGGAATGAGGATTCACTCGCCGTGCTTGAAGCGGCGGGAGCGGCGTACGATTCGACCGTTGGCTACAACGGCGAAGTTGGATACCGCGCGGGGACAGCGCAAGTGTACAAGCCGTTGAACACGAAACAGATGCTGGAACTGCCTCTGATCGTCATGGATACCGCGCTCTTCTTCCCCAGCCATCTGAACCTGTCTCCCAGTGAGGCGAGAACACGCGTAGCAAAAATCATCGACAACGCACAGCGGCACGGTGGCTGCGTCACCATAAACTGGCACGACCGCAGCATTGCTCCGGAGCGGCTGTGGGATGAATTCTATAGAGAGTTGATTGAAGAACTGCTCGGCAAGGGTGCATGGGTTGCGAGTGCCTCGGCGGTTGTGAGCTGGTTTCAGACGCGAAGGTCGTCCAACTTTGAGCAAGGGCAAGTCGCCAGCGGCATCAGATCGGAACGGCGTGAGTTTGGTGATTCCCCCACTCTCCCTGGGCTCCAAGTTCGCAAGCACTCGCCTGTCGAATTCGCCCCAATTGCTTCCACGTTAAGGTCTCCATCCGCTGCCGCCGAGAGCATTGGATACCAGAGCTTCTGAGACGATTTCGTGCGTGAGATAGTTTTATGAAGGTATGCGGACAGGATGTTGTAATTAGCGGGCGAGTGCTTCGTATAGCCCGGCTTGACGGTGAGAAATTTACATTTCCCACCGATCCGGAAAGGACCGTGGAGGAGATCCGCGCTTCCGGCATCGGTGCGGACCTCTTTACGTTCTTGCAGCGGCCACCGGAAACCACGCCGCGATACCCGTACTACGTGGAGATGGATAATTTTGCGGTAATGCCAGTGACAACCTTCGATTACTGGTGGATGAACCAGATTCAGTCACTGGCCAGGAATCGTGCACGCCAGGCGGAGAAAAAAGGAGTTGTGATTCGAGAAATCCCTTTTGATGATCAATTGCTTCAGGGGATCGTCGCGATCCACAACGAGACGCCAATACGGCAGGAACGGCGGTTTCCTCATTACGGCATGACGGTCGAGGGGGCGAGAAAGTATGCGGGAACGTTTCTCAATCGCAGCGTGTTTGTGGGTGCGTTCGTGCGGGAGAGATTGATCGGATTTCTTAAGATGGTGATCGACGAGAATGGTGGCCATGCCAGTGTGATCAATATTCTCAGTCTAATCAGCGAGCGTAACAAGGCGCCAACCAATGCGTTGATTGCCCAGGCCGTCAAATCGTGCGCGGACCGGTCCATCCCCTACCTGATGTACGAAAACTTCGTGTATGGGAAAAAACAAGGCGATGGGCTCACGCGCTTCAAGGAAGTGAATGGCTTCCGGCGGATGGATCTGCCCCGGTACTACATAGCGCTTTCGCCGCTGGGGAAATGTGCACTGCGGTTGGGGCTGCACAGGCGCTTTGTGGACTACTGTCCGGAGCTTATTGCGGCGAAGCTCAGGGATCTGCGAACTGCATGGTATACACATACCCTCAGAGCCTCCCTGAAGGACTCCTAGGGTGGACCTCTCTGTATGCCGGGTTTAGTTGGAATTGTCTCAAAGATGCCTCAGTCTAGAGCGCGTGCCGAACTGTCCGGCATGGTGGATGCACTGCGGCATGAGCGCTTCTATGTTTCGGGCACATGGATGGATCCGGCGATGGGCATCTATGTCGGATGGACGGCCAGAGCGGGATCGTTTGGAGCGTCGATGCCGGTCTCGAACGAGACCGATGATATTACGCTGATCTTCTCGGGGGAGGATTATCCGGAACCGGATGCGAAATTGCGCTTGAGGCAGCGAGGCCACAGTTTCGAAGAGTCCGGGCCTTCCTATCTCGTGCATGCGTACGAGGAAGAGAACGCGGACTTCTTTGCGAATCTTAACGGGATTTTTCATGGCCTTCTTGCGGACCGGAAGAAAGGAACAGCCACGCTTTTTAACGATCGCTTCGGCATGCTCCGGCTTTATGGCTACGAGGCGAACGATGCGTTCTATTTTGCGGCGGAGGCGAAGGCAATTCATTCCGTGCGGCCCGAGTCCCGTTCGATCAACCAGAGCGCGCTCGGTGAGTTTGCAAGCTTGGGATGCGTTCTTCAGGATCGTACCCTCTTCAACCGCATTCGTCTGATTCCCGCTGCTTCCAAGTGGACGATTCGCGAAGGAGCGATAGAAAGCAAGGAGCAATACTTCCGTCCATCGGATTGGGAAAGCTTGGGACCGGTCAGTGCCGGCGACTACTACCGGCAGCTTCGAGATGAATACGTGGGTGTGCTGCCACGCTACCTGAACGGAGGCGAATCCGCGGCCGTTGCGCTCACTGGAGGTCTGGATACCCGCCTGATCCTCGCGTGGAGCAACGCTCAGTCCGGTTCGCTCCCCTGTTATACATTCGGCGGATCCCTTCGCGAAAGCGCGGATGTTCGAATCGCGAAGAAGGTTGCGGCGGCATGTGGTCAGCCTCATCACGTGATCGCCGTGGGCGAAGAATTCCTTGAGTCCTTTCCGCGCTATGCCTCCCGCACAATGTATCTGGGTGAAGGGACCATCGGTGTCGCCAATGCTCAGGACCTCTACATCAGCGAGCAAGCGAGATCCATTGCGACGGCAAAGGTGGTGGGAACGTGGGGCAGTGAACTGCTGCGCCAGGCGGTTATCTTCAAACCGGCACGGTTTCCACATGGCCTGTTTGTGCCTGAGTTTGAACAATCTTTCGTGGAAGCCTCACGCCTGTACGATAACGCGCGGACCAGGCACCCCGTGACTTTCACCGCTTTTCTGCAGACACAGTGGTACCAATACGGCATCGAAGCCCTGGAGCAGACACAGCTTACCGTTCGCGCTCCGTTCCTTGCGAATGATGTCGTGTGCGCTGTGTATCGCGCGCCGAGCGCTGGAGGCGCGGACGAGCGCCCTCAGCTGATTGAGGAGGGGAATCCATCGCTGTCAAGGATTCCATCGGATCGCGGAGTAAAATCCTCCGGATCTGGCGTGTGGGATGCGCTGAATCACTTGCTTCAGGAGTTCACATTCAAGGCGGAGTATGCCTGCGATATGGGGATGCCTCAGTGGTTTGCCCGGTTGGATAAAGCGGTCTCGCCGATCCGGCTTGATCGCCTCTTTCTAGGGCGTCATAAGTATACGCATTACCGGAAATGGTATAAGGAGCCGTTGTCTGGCTTCGTACAAGAAATACTCCTGGATCCCAAATGTCTTTCCCGACCGTACCTGAAGCCATCCGGAGTTGAAGCGATTGTGCGAAGTCACATACGCGGTGATCGGAATTACACAAATACAATTCATACTCTGCTTTCGTTAGAGCTTTTGCATCGTGCCTTTGAGTAGGCATATATGTCTAGCTACCTAGCTATCTTCATTTATTCTGCACTTATCGCGGGACTCTTCGTGCTGGACCGGCGGCGGAGGCTGCGAACGTCGGCGGCCATCTGGCTCCCCGTTACCTATATTTTCCTGACCGCCTCAAGGCCAGTTTCGATGTGGCTGGGAATGGATACGGGTGTGAGGCCGGGAGAGATCCTTGATGGCAGCCCCATAGATCGGGTAGTATACCTTGTATTCCTGGTGCTTACATCTCTCGTACTAAGTACCAGATGGGACCAGGTAAAAAATATACTCAAATCTCGACCGATATTATTACTCTTTATCACATATTGCCTTATAAGTCTCCTTTGGTCGGACTTCCCCTTCACTGCGCTGAAGCGGTGGGTCAAGCTGGTTGCTGAGTTGATGTTGATGTTGATCGTCGCCACGGAGAACCGGCCAATGGATGCCTTGAAGCGGTTCGCTATCTGGCCGGCTTATGCGCTGATCCCTATCTCTATATTATTTATAAAGTATCTGCCTCATCTGGGTCATACGTATGATCCTTGGTCTGGGAGCCGTCAGTTTACCGGAGCTAGTTACAACAAGAATATGCTTGGCGTGATGTG
>CAZXBZ010000183.1:0-7276 GCA_964639135.1 uncultured Solibacteraceae bacterium
ATTATATGGTTCACGCGGTGGGGTTCGGCATACGCTACCAGACGCCGATCGGCCCCTTCCGCGTCGATCTCGCTTATACGGTGAACCCCACGTCGTTCGTGGGGTTCCGCGGGACGCGCGAGGAACTGATCGGTCTTTCGCTGCCGGAATTGCTGGCGCGACGGGAGCGGCAATCCCTCGGGCACTTTCAATTCCATTTCTCGCTGGGGCAGAGCTTCTGATGCCGGGGCGGGTATTCCACTTCCTGCTGGCGCTGGCGGTCGTGCTGAGCCTGCGCGGCGAACTGCTGGACCGGATCGCGATTACGGTGGGGCAGGATGTGATCACGGAGCAGGAGATTTACGAACAGCTCCGGATCGCGGCGTTTCTCAACGGGACAAAACCCGAATTCACGCAGCAGATGCTGCGCGACACGGCGGACCGGATCGTGATGCAGCGGCTGGTGCTGCAGGATATGAAAGCCAATGGCTTCTCGCTGCCGACGGACGAGGAGGTACAGGAGGCGCTGGCGCAATCGCAGCGATCGCTCTGGGGCTCCATCGAGGCGTTTGAGAAGGCCGCGAAAGACGCCGGATTGCCAGAGGAGGCGTTGAAGGATTTTCTCTACAAGATGGTGGCGACGGAGAAGTACATCGACTTCCGCTTCCGGCCGGCGGTGCGCGTGAGCGATACGGCGGTGCTCGAACGCTATCAGGAAAAGTACAACCCGCTCGATCCGGAAGCGGAGGACGCCCCGGCCCTTGAAGACGTGCGGCAGGCCATCGAGAATGAGATTACCAACGAAACACTGAGCGGCGTGATCGACCACTGGCTGGACGAGGCACGGGTCCGCGCGGGAGTGCAATACAAGCCCGAGGTGCTCCCATGAGGCTTGGCGGCGGCGTGTGGCGCTGGATCGGGTGGGCCCTGCTTGGCGCCGGAGTGTTCGTGGCGCTGGCGATCGCGGCGGGGCTTGCGCTTCTATCTTCGGATTGGGCGAAGAACCGGGTGCGGGCGCTGGCCGAGGAACAGATTACACAAGCGACGGGCGGACGGGCGGAAATCGCTTCGCTCGATTACAGCCTCCGCGCCCTGCACTTTGAAGTCAACGGCTTCGCGCTGCACGGAAGCGAGGGTCCAGAAGAGGCGGCGCTGTTCCGGGCCGCGCAAATTCAGGTGGACGCAACGGTTCTGTCGCTGCTACGGAAGAAACTGCGCGTGGACAGCGTGAAAGTGGAGCGGCCCGTGCTGCACCTCCACCTGTACGGCGACGGGCGCACGAACCTGCCGGAACCTCCGGGGCCTTCGAGTGGAAAGCCGTTCACCGAAACTCTGATCGATCTGGGCGCCGGGCGCTTCGAGCTGCGACACGGCGTCGCGTTCATCGCCAGCCAAGAGATCCCGCTGGATGTGCGGGGAGACAATCTCGACCTCACGCTCAACTTCCTGCGGGCGGAGGCGCGGTATAGCGGGCGGGTGGCGGCACAGCGTCTGCAATTCTCGACGGATGGCATCCAACCGGTTCCATTCGACTTCAGCGCGGGCGTCAGCCTGGAGAAGGAAGGAATCCGGCTGGAGGAAGGGAAGCTCGCGTACGGAAAGAGCGAGGTGACTTTTACCGCGAAGATCGATGAGTTCAACAATCCACGAATTTCGATCCCTTTTGACGGAACGCTACAAGTCGCGGACTTTCATCGCGCGTTCGGCCTGCCGATTGAACCGGCCGGCAATGTGGCGGCACGCGGCGAGTTCCGATATCACGATCGCGCATGGGAACTAACGGGCGATGCTCGGGGAAAGGGCCTCGCCATACGAAGCGGCGCGGTAAGCGTGCGGGACATCGGAGTCCAGACCAGGCTGGCGCTCGAAAAGGATTCCTTCGTATTTGATGACGTGGCGGTGAACGTGCTTGGCGGCGAGATCCGGGGCAGCGCGACCCTGCGGCGGAACACGCTGCTGGCGGTGAACGCGCGCGCCAGTAATTTATCGCTCGACCGGGTTTCGCGCGCCAGCGGGGCGGGGCCGCTGGCTTTTAACTCGCGCGTTTCCGGACCGATCGAGGCGGCCGCAACCATCGCCAAGGGCGGCCCGCGCGATGTGACGGCGCGGGCACGGCTGACGCTCGAGGCGGCCGAAGGCGAAAACCCGCTATCCGGAACGGTGGATGCGAGCTTCCAGGAGCGGGATGGCGCGATTATATTCCGGCCGTCACGGCTTGAACTGGCGCATTCGCTGGTGACGCTTTCCGGGAACCTCCGGGAGGCGGTTGAAGTGACCGTCCGCACGACACGCCTTGAAGACTTTCTGCCCGCCCTGGCGATGGTATCGGAGAAGCCGGAAACGCTGATTCCGATTACGTTCGGTCCAAACGGCATGGCAAGATTCGCCGGACGATGGCAGGGCAACTGGGAAGCGCCAGTGCTTACCGGAGACGTTTTCGGACGGGCGATTGTTTACGACGGGCGTTCCGCGGGCGTCATTTCCGGGCACGTGAACGCGGACCAGAACCGCGTAAGCGTGAGTCAAATGCTGGTACGGAAGGGTGACGCGGAGGTGCGCGGCGACGCAAGTTTAGGACTCAAGGCATGGAAGACGGACGAGCAGGCGCCGGTCTCGGCGGCGTTAACACTCAACGCAAGGGACATGGCGGAGATCCTGCGCGAAGCCGGACAAAAGGACCCGCCGGTCACCGGACAGCCCGCGGCGAGCCTTACACTCAGCGGCACGATGAACGCGCCCGTGGCCCAGATCGAGGCGGCGCTGCGGAACGGCACCCTCTACAAAGAGCCATTCGACGAAGTGACGTTGCGAGCCAGTTACGCGAAGAACCAGGTGAGCGTCACCGAAGGCTCTCTACAGCGCGGGAAGGCAACCGCGCAACTGACGGGCATTTACCGGCACGAAGACGGCAATTACCGAAGCGGCAGCGGAAGGGCTCACCTTGCGCTGCGCGGCTGGAAGCTCGATGACCTGGCGGTGATCCGGGAGCAGAACCTGGCGGCCGAAGCCGGAATCGCCGGAGACGTTACCGCGGCGTTCGAAATGAACGATGGCAAACCGATGCTGCGCGCTCTCGATGGAGGCGTCGAGGCGGCCGATGTGCTCTTCGACGGAAAATCGGCGGGACGCCTCTCCCTCTCGGCAAAATCGAATAACGGCGAGGTTATGGTGTCTCTGCGCGGCACGCTGGCGGGAGGCAAGATCGACGGCAGCGCGAATGCCGGCTTGCGGGACGATTATCCGGTGAAGGCCGCCGTGAAACTGGAGGATCTGAGCCTGGACGCCATCCGTCCCTTTCTGCCGGACAGCATGGACCGGCGGTCCCTCCCGCTGGAAGCGACAGCGGCAAGCTCACTCACTCTGGAAGGCGCGCTCGAAAAGCCGGAGCAGTTGAAAGGGGAACTGACCGTTACGCGTCTGCACGTGGCGACGGCCGCCCCGGCGAGCCAGACGCTCGTGAAACGCACGCCGTTCGAGATCAGAAACGCGAGGCCGCTTCGCTTCACCCTGGAGGGAGGGAAGCTGACCGCGCGGGATGTCGCGCTCGAGGGAACGGGTACGCAATTGTCGGTGGCGGGCAGCGTGACACCGGGGAACCCGAGGCAGCAACTGGATCTGCATGCGCGAGGCACGCTGAACTTCAACATCTTCAACGCGTTTGAACCCTCGATCGACGCGGGCGGCAATTCCGATCTCGACCTGGTTGTGCGTGGCACGTTCAAGACACCGGATGTTTACGGGCAGCTCGATTTGAATGGCGCGTCGTTCTATCTGGCGGGCGTCCCAAACGGACTCGACAAGATCAACGGGCGGATCTTTCTGTACCGGGATCGCGCGAACATCGAGGAAATCCGCGCGGAATCGGGAGGGGGTACCCTCGCCCTCACCGGCTTCGTGAGCTACAACGAAGGCGCACCGGCGTTCCGGCTTTCAGCGCACGTCAAGGAAGTGCGAGTCCGATATCCGCCGGGCGTGAGCACTTCGGCCGACGCGGAACTGGAACTGACGGGAACCCGCAACCAGAGTATTCTTTCAGGCAATGTGACGATCACCAGGGTGGCGCTGAACCCGCGCAGCGACCTGGGAAGCATTCTGACCAGCACATCGAAGCCGGTGGCGACGCCGTCGGCGAGCCAGAACGAGTTTCTGCGGAACATGCGCTTCGACGTTCAGGTGCAAACAGCGCCGGACGTGCGCTTCGATTCGAGCCTGACGCAAGACCTGGCGGGCGATGCGGCTCTGCGTTTACGCGGGAACCCCTACACGCCGGTGCTGCTGGGCACGGTGACGGTGAACCAGGGCGAAGTAAACTTTTTCGGGAACCGCTACTTCATCGACCGGGGCGAAATCTCATTTCTGAACCCGTTAAAGATGGAGCCGATATTGAACCTGGACTTGCGGACGCGGGTGAGAAGCATCGACGTGACGCTGACGTTCTCCGGCCCGCTCGACAAGCTGAATATCAACTACCGTTCGGACCCGCCTCTGCAGTTGAATGAAATTATCGCGCTGCTGACGGTGGGCCGGGCTCCGGCGGGTTCGCCCTCCCTCGCCGAGGCACAGAGCGAAGCGGCGCAAAGCTGGCAGCAGATCGGCGCGAGCGCACTGGTGGGCCAGGCGGTGGCGGCGCCCATCGCGGGCGGGCTGCAGAAGTTCTTTGGCGTGAGCCGGATCAAGATCGACCCGCGGCTGACGGGCGTGGAGAACAACCCGCAGGCGCGAGTGACGGTGGAGCAGCAGGTGAGCCGGGACATCACGATCACGTTCATTACGAACCTCGCGGGCGCACAGCAACAGGTGGTCCGGCTGGAATGGAATTTCAGCAAGGATTGGTCCATGGTGGCGCTGCGGGATGAAGAAGGGCTATTTGGCGTGGACTTTCTGCTCCGGAAGCGGTTTTAACCGCGCCCGTCAAGCGGAAGGAGAGGAGCGGAACGTGGCTTCATTTCGATTGCGGGCGGCGGGCGGCAAGCTGAAGGTTGAGCACAGCATCATCGATGGCCTGCGGCCCGTGCTCGAGGCTTTGATCGAAAAGTATCCGGCGGAAATCCGGATGATCGTGCCGGGCGTGATCAAGCCCGTGCGCGACGCGCGCGGGAAAATCCGGCTGAAGGTCACCGTGGCCACAACGAACGGCTGGAAGGCGATCGCCTTCAGCGCCGGGGCGCGGCAGGAGATCTTCATCAGCACGGAGATGGAGAAGGGCGCGCTCGAAGCGGCCCTTCTCGGATGCCTGGATGGCTAAGCCGCGGCGCGCCGCTGGTTAAGCGCGCGATTCATGCGGCCGATCGCCTCATCAATTTCGGCCGGGGACTTGAAGCCGATGGTGACGGCATCGACGGTGCCAAGCCCGAAGACGTAATCGAGCGCCTTCTGGCGGTCTTCGGGGTTCGTGAACTGGCCCTCGCCGATGAGCTTCATGCCCAGGACTCCGGTGCCTTGCGCGTGGATTTTCGCGAGGTGCCCGGTGACTTCGTTCACGTCGCCGGGGTCCGGACCCTCGCTTGGAATGGTATCCATGCGAGTGCCGTTGTGGTTGACGCGGCAGAGCGCGACATCGAGCCAGCGGTTGCCGGGGAACTGGCGGAGAGGCATGAGACCGTGGCAGGAAGCGCCATGGGCGAGAAGCACCTTTTTCTGCTTGAGTTCCGAAAGCTGATCCCGCAGACGCTCGCTGGTACTCGACCAATCCGGTGTGCGCACGCAATGGAGCAGAGTGATATCGAGGTACTCGGTATTGAGTTCCCGGCGGAAACGGTCAAGGGTGACGGCCACCGGATCGCGCCCGCCGACACCCATCTTGGTCATCAGGCGGTAGGAATCGCGGGGAACGCCGCGCAGGGCTTCGGCAAGCATCTCGTGCATCTGGTTGTAGCTATCGGCGGATTCGAAGAAGCGAATGCCGCGGTCGTATGCGTGGCGAACGAGCCGGGTGAAGCCGGCCTGGCCGAGTTCGCGCTGAACGCGCCCGCTGAAGGTGCCCGTGCCGAAGGCCAGCCGGGTAACCTTGACGCTGGATTGGCCCAGGGTAACCCAATCCGTGGCGGCGCGGCTGGTGGCCGCGGGAGCGTGGATTCTTCCACCGACCGCGAGAGCCGCGCCGAGACCGGCCGTCGTTTTGAGAAAATCGCGCCGCCCGTAATAGCCCATACGTATGCCTCCGCGTCTCAATTTCTTCCGGGGGCTCCGGATATGCGAAACCATACCATATTCGAACTCCCGCGCGGTGAGGAGGGGAAGCCGGTGAGAGTGCGAGGTTGGTGGGTTGCCGGGACGTATCTTATGATGAAGATTCTTTTGGCATGGGGACTTTACAGGACCGCGCCGCGCTGAGCGCGGTATCTCGTTACCGGCCGCACCTCCCCGCAATGGCTGGCTTACTGGCGATTCTGATTGCCGGTTTCTTCCTCTACCCCGGCAGGCAGTTCCTCACTTCGGATACGCAGATCTGGGCGGTCATGATGGAGCACAGCCTCCATCCCGAATACCTCGGGAAGGACTTGCTGGCTCAATACCCGCACATCGGGCTCTCTTTCCACGACGAGATTGTTAACGGCATACGCGCCGCGACGGGCTTTACGCTCGAACAGGTGATGGTGGCGCACCAGGTGGTTTTCCGGGCCATTCTGCTTGGCTCCGCTTATTTTCTGGCATTCGCGCTGTGCGGCAGCCGCCTGCTCTCCCTGTGGATGGCGGCGTGCCTCGAAATGATCTACTACATCGCCGGGCCCACGGTGTGCGTGATCGAGGTGGAACCCGTGCCCCGCGCCTACTCCCTGGCGCTGGGCATGCTGGCGGTGGCACTGGCGGCGAACGGCAGGAAATGGGGCGCGGCCTGGGCGCTAGGGACGGCGATGCTGTTCCAGGCGGTGATCGTCTATCCAATGCTCCTGGCGATGGCGGCGTGGACGGTATTCAGCCGCGACGAAGGCCGCTTCGGGAGGAGGCTGCGCTACTGGATGCCGGTGGCGGGAATGGCCGCGGTGGTGCTGCTGCTGAGCATCGCGGAGCAGGGCGGCTCCGGCGGGATGTTCGAGATCGTGCCGGAATGGCTGCGAGGCGTGCAACGGACGAGGGCGAGCTACAACTGGGTGAGCTTGTGGCCGCGCTCGCTGGTGACGCTGCATGTGCTGGCGGGAATACTGGCGCTGTGGAGCTACCGGCGGCTTCGCGACGCGGCGGACGCCTCGCTTCGATGGTATCTGTGGGGAATCCCGGTAGTGGCGCTCGCATCGATCCCCGCGGCCTGGCTGATGATGGAGCGCCTGCATCTGATGATCGCCGCGCAGACACAGCC
>CAZXBZ010000184.1:0-7274 GCA_964639135.1 uncultured Solibacteraceae bacterium
GTCTTGAAGGAGCGCGCCAACATAGCCTACTCGGTGCTCGACGATTATTGGAACGGAGATCCAATCCGGCCCGACCCGGAATTATTCGTGCTCGCTCGCAAGTTTGATTGGTTTGTCGCGCCGCGATCCAAGCGCGATCTCGAGCGCATGGGGGAACTCACCGGAGTGGATGTCACCACGCTTGGGGGGCTCAAGCGCGCGCTCGAAAAGCGCATCGAGCAAAGCCTCGCGGCGGGGATGGTAACGATCAAATCGACCATTGCCTACGAGCGCTCTCTCGATTTTCTCCCCACGAGCGAGGCGGACGCGGCGCGCGCCTTTGAGCGGCTCGCTGCTCGCGCCGCTCCTCCGCCAAAGACCCCGCGGGATGCGATCGACCGGCCACTGCGCGCGCTCGAGGACTACGTGTTTCACTATCTCCTCGACCTGGCGGCCCAATTGCATCTGCCATTTCAGGTCCATACCGGCATGCAGGCCGGCAACGATAACTATCCGCCAAACACCAGGCCGATGCTTCTCACGGAAAGCATCCGGATGCACCCCGGCGTGGCATTCGATCTCTTCCATGCGGGCTATCCCTGGATTGGGGAGGTGGCGGCGCTCGCGAAAATGTTCTCTCACGTGAATGTCGATTTGTGCTGGGCATGGATTCTCTCTCCGGCGACGGCGCGGAGGGCGCTCCGGGAGATGCTCGGCGCGGTGCCGTTGAACAAAATCATGGGTTTTGGAGGAGATTACCGCTACGCGGAGCTGGCCTATGGCCATTCGCGGATGGCGAGGCGGAACATCGCCCGCGTGCTCGGTGAGATGGTGGAATCCCGCGAACTGCTGGAAGCCGAAGCCCTTGAGGTGGCGGAAGCGATACTGGCCCGGAACCCGGCACGGCTCTATCCTCGAAGAACGTGAATTCGGTGCGGCCGGTACGATACCTTGGTTGGCTAGACGCCGCGCGGCGGCGGACTCTTGTGAAAAGGTGTGAGGATGAGTTCCGAAAGAAACTTGATGCGGCGGCGTGATTTTCTGCGAACGGCATCGGCGGGCGCCCTGGCGTTCGCGAATGCACGGGCGGCCTCGCAACCAGGGAAGACACGCCCGAACATTCTGTTTGTGATCGCGGACGATTGGGGCCGGAATCACGCAAGCTATTTTGGCGCGAAGTGGGTGAATACGCCGGCATTCGACCGGGTGGCTCGTGAAGGCGTGGTGTTTTCAAACTGCTTCACCTCGAATCCGAAGTGCTGCCCGTCCCGCGCGAGCATCCTCATGGGCCGTAATACCTGGCAGACCAAGGAGACGGTGAACCACGCGACAATCTTTCCGAACGAGTTTGCCGTTTATCCGGATGTGCTCGAGAAAGCGGGTTACTTCGTGGGGCTTACCGGGAAAGGCTGGGGTCCGGGCGATTTTACCGTAACGGGATGGCCGCATAATCCGGCGGGAAAGGAATATCAGAAGCGGACGCTCAAGCCGCCCTATAGCGGGATTTCACGCAACGATTACGCGGCGAATTTCGAGGATTTTCTGGAGAAACGTCCAGCGAATACGCCGTTCTGTTTCTGGATCGGGCCGACGGAACCTCACCGGCCTTATGAGCAAGGTTCCGGAGAACGCGCGGGCAAGAATCCGGAGGATGTGACGGTGCCGAAATACTGGCCGGACGCGCGGACGATTCGAAGCGATTTGCTTGATTACGCGCTCGAGGTGGAATGGGTGGACCAGCACCTGGGCCGGGCGCTGGCAAAACTGGAAGAGATCGGCGAACTGGAGAATACGCTGGTGGTGGTAACCAGCGACCACGGCATGCCCTTCCCGCGCGTGAAAGGGCAGATTTACGAAGATGCATTCCACATTTCGATGGCGGCGCGCTGGGGGGCGGTGATCAAGCCGGGCCGGACGGTGGACGACTTCATCAATTTCCGCGATCTGGCGCCGACTTTCTGCGAAGCCGCCGGCGCGCCCATTGCTTCCACGATGACGGGCAAGAGTTTTCTCGATGTGCTGAAGTCGCCGGAATCAGGCATTGTCGACGAATCGCGCGACGTGATGCTGATCGGCAAGGAGCGTCACGACGTGGGCCGTCCGTTTGATTGGGGCTACCCGGTTCGGGCGATACGGACTCGCGAATTCCTGTATATCCGGAACTACCATCCGGAGCGCTGGCCCGCCGGGAATCCCGAAACTGGCTATCGGAACGTGGATGCCAGCCCCACAAAAGACTATCTTTTGAACCAATTCGACAATTACTACCGGCTATCCTTCGGAAAGCGCCCGATGGAAGAGCTCTATCACGTTTCGGAGGACCCCGAGTGCCTGAAAAACCTTGCGACCGACGTGAAATTCGAGCAAACCAAGCGTACCCTGCAGGAGCGCATGAACAAGATGCTGGTTGAGGAAGGCGACCCGCGTGCGTTAGGCCATGAGGAATACTTCGATACCATCCGATACCTGAGCGGACGGAAACACGCGTACGACACGTGGGAGAAATATAGCGTGCCCGAGCCGTAGGCGGAGCAAGAGCCTCACTACCTTCGCGAGGGTGTTCGCCGCGCGGCTTGTTATGGCGTCTACGGCGTTAGACGGATTCCTGGACCAGCAGGCCGCGGTTCCGGCACTCGACCAGGTAGCTCGAAAACGGGCGTTTTCCGATCCGGGGGGCGATGACATCGGTACGCGAGGCACGGAACGCAAATTCACGCAGATTTGCGAGGCGCGGGTTGAACGGGCGCACAAGAGCGGCCGATAAGCGCTTCAGAAAACCCGGTGTGGCACCGGCCTTTGATGTAGCGCCGGCATAGCCAAGGACCAAATCGGAGAGTTCGCGGCGCGTGAAGATATCGGGCCCGCCCGCTTCGACGATTTCCGGTCCGCCACTCAGGTGGTCAAGGCAGATCTGCGCGGCATCCTCGGGGTGGATCGGGTTCGTGCGGTAATTGCTGTGCCCGATCAACGGGCTGGAGCGTTCGCGGGCGGCCGCCATGAGTGAATCCGGAGTGGCGTGCAGGCCGGCGAACCGGAGAATCGTGAACTCGATGCCTGAATCGCGCAGCGCTTCCTCGAAGCGGCGGTGCGCCCGGACGAACGCGGTATTCTCCAGATGGCTTTCGCCGTATACGGAGACGTAGACGAAGCGGCGGACGCCGGCTTCGATAGCCTCATCGAGTAGATGGCGGTTCGCATTGAAATCGAGCTGGAGGAATCCGCGTTTCTCTTCGATGCGGGGGTCGAGACTGCCGCCAAGGCACGAGACCACAATATCGGCTCCCTGGCATATCCCGCGGATGGCCTCGCGATCCGTGGCGTCGCGCAGCCAGAGGTCATCGGCGAGCAGGCTCACCTTGGGGGCTCGCCACCGGCTTTTCGAAAGACTGCGAACCCAGTAGCCGGAATCCTTCGCGAGCGCCAGGAGCGGATATCCGATGGCCCCGCTTCCGCCAGCGATAAGAATGCGCTTCCGCACCGGTTCCGCGGGCTGCCGGACGTTGAGGAACAGATCCACTGGGTCTTCGGACACCTTGGGCTCCGCCACCTCGGCGAGTGCCGGGGCAGCCTGCGCCTCGGGATGTGAAACCGCTTCGCTCACCATCCTGAGCTGGGGTTTCGAACGATTCTCTTCATCGTCATGAGGCTTCAGATCCACCAGGTACCTGGGCATAATTTACTTATCCGTTCCAGAGCCGTCAAACCAGCCATCGCGCGCCTCCCGGAACCGAGCGGCGGCTCGATGGCCTGCTATTCATGCGCGATCCGCGAGTTTCGGACGTTTATAACCTTGGCATGCGGCCGGGAAACGGAACATTTCTCCCCGACAGGAATTATAAGGTTCAATCCATTCTGTAACAAATGGGTCTCGGATGGAATACGCTCCTGGTAACGGGACGATCAGTACGTTCCATCCGCAAAGAAATCCTCGACCTCAACGAGACTCGAGGTAAGGCGGTAGGGTGGCAGGCTATCGAGAAAGATACGGCCATAGGACTTGGTGCGGATGCGGTTATCGAGGATGACAAGCAAGCCCCTGTCGGATCCGCTCCGGATGAGACGCCCGAAGCCCTGTTTGAGGGCAATGGCGGCTTGAGGGATCTGGTACTCGAAAAACGGCACTCGATTTTCGTCGCGGAGCTTCTCGATTCGCGCGGAAACCACCGGGTCACTAGGAACCGCGAAGGGCAGTTTGTCGATGATGACGCAGGAGAGTTGATCGCCCGGAACGTCGACCCCCTGCCAGAACGATGAGGTTGCGAACAGCACCGCGTTGGGGGTTTGCTTGAATTTCTCGATGAGGTGACGTTTCGGCGCCTCGCCCTGGAGGAAGGTGGGGAACGGCAGCGCCGGCGAGAGCAGGCCGTGAAGCAGGCGCATTTGCTGGTGGCTCGTGAAGAGCACGAAGGCGCGCCCCTTGGTAACCGCCAGGATTTCCGCGATAGTTTCGGCCGCGCGTTCCAAAAATAGATCTCCGCGAGGGTCCGGGAGACCCGGCGGCATGTAGAGAAGGGCCTGCTTCCGATAATCGAAGCCGCCTTCCACGAGCAGGGTTTTCGGATGATCGAGGCCGACACGCCCGGCGATGAAGTCGAAAGAGCCGGAGACGGCGAGGGTGGCCGAAGTGAGCACGACGGTTTCGATGTTGCCGAAGAGCTTCTCGCGGAGGATGGGCGCAACGTCGATGGGGCAGGCTTCGAGCGCAATGAGCCTTCCGCGGCGCTCCACCCAATGCACGCGATCCTTGTCCGGAGTTTCCACCCAGAGTTCGAGATCTTCGGAGATCGTGCCAGCGCGGCGGAAAAGCGGCAAAAAGTCGGCCAGCGCTTCGCCTTCCGTCCTCATGGTGGAGCCGGTGAGTGAAAGGGCGCTCCGCAGTTGCTGGTAAGGCTCCAGGTGGGAATGACGGAGCTGATCGAAGCCCTGGAAGCCGGCGCGCCCGTCGGGACCGCTAAAAATTCCGAAGAAGCGCACGCTTGATTCGTCGAGCCAATCGACGGCCCGCGCGAGGTTTGGCAGATCCAGCCCGCGCGTGCGCACGATGCCGCGAATGTCGCGGGTAAGGTCAAGCACCCGCGAATTCGAGACGGAAGTTCCGAAGTATTGCGCGGCGACGTCCTCGATCTCATGAGCTTCGTCGAATACCACCACGGAGTATTCCGGGATGATGGCGCCGAATTCGATGTCCTTGACGGCGAGGTCCGCGAAGAACAGGTGATGATTGACGATGATGACGTCGCTCTCGTATGCGCGGCGGTGCATTTCCGTGATGAAGCACGAGTCAAAATGGGGGCAGCGCTGGCCGGTGCAGCGTTCGGCGCGGGCGTCGAGCTTTGGCCAGACGCGGCTATCCTCGGGAAGCGAGATGAGTTCCGCGCGATCGCCGGTTTCGGTGCGCGGTTCCCACTGCGCTATGGTTTCGAACTCACTGACTTCATGGAGCCCGTCCAGAATCGGCAAAGTGCGCGCATCGCGGAGCTTCGCCTTGCAGAGATAGTTGCTCCGTCCCTTCATGTAGCAGACTTTGAGAGGCCGGTCGAAGTGCCGCTGAAGAAACGGTATGTCCTTGAAGAAGAGTTGTTCCTGGAGATTCTTGGTTCCGGTGGAGATTACCACGCGGCGGCCCGAGAGCAGCGCCGGCACGAGGTAAGCAAGCGTCTTTCCGGTACCCGTGCCTGCTTCAACGATCAGATGACGCCGGCTCCGCATCGCGGCCTCGACGGCTCTGGCCATTTCGAGCTGACCCGGCCGGAATTCGAAGTTTGGATGCCAGCGAGAGAGAAGCCCATTTTTCGAAAAGAATTGAAATACCTGGGAGGGGGCTTCCTGGCGCGGTGAAGCGGGGCTGGACATGCTGAATAAGCACCGCCCGGCGGTGAACTGCAATAGCTTCGGGCGAGTTCACCGCCAGGCGGGTTTGCGTTGTCTCCTACTTCCAGGATGGCAGAGCGGCAAGGGCGCCGTTCTGAGCGCGGCTGCGGTTGGCGGCTTCCATGAACGCAAAGATCTCCATGGTAATGTCGTTCGGCACGGGCGGCTGCTTATCACGGAAGAACTGGATCACATTCGCGAGCATCGGGTTGTAGGCCATGGCGGGCTTCTGGGGGCTCTGCAGGGTGGAGCTTTTCCCGAATACGGCGGCGCCATAATCGCCATAAGGCATCAAGGTCCGGACGCTGCCAATGCGGCCGTCCTTCCAGTAACCGGTGATAACTTCACCCGATGTGGAACTGACGCGGCTCACCTTCTCGCAACCGGGGCCCATGATGGTGTAGAGGATCTCGATCGGGTGGATGGCGTACCAGCCGAGATCGAGTTCGTGCGTCTTTTCGGTCGGGCCGGGACCCCAGGTGAAGGCGCCACGCTCGGCCTTGCCGCTCAGCTCCACCACCCACGGCTGATAGCGCAGGCTCGACGTGCTGAACCATGGAACATTGGCTTCCCGGCCGATCCGTTGAATTTCCAGTGCATCCTTCCAACTTGCCGTGAGGGGTTTGTCAATGAAGACCGGCTTGCCGCAGCGGACGGCTTCCCGAAATTGGGGCAGGTGGGTGCGGCCGTCTACGCTCTCGAGCAGCAGCGCATCGACCAGCGGGCAGAGATCCGCGATACGGTCGACAAAACGCACGTTGTATTTTGTCCGGAGCTCTTCGGCGAATTTCTCGACTCGATCCGCGCTGGATGGCAGATCGGCTGACCCCCCCTTGAACGCGGCTACGATGCGCGCGCCGGGGACATGGCCAGGTCTCGATGCATCATGAAGGCTGGCGGCAAACGCCGGCACGTGGGAAGTATCCGTCCCAATGACGCCGAGCCTTAGTTCCTGAGCCGGAAGCAACAGGGCAATCAAGCCTATCAGCGGCAAGAGACGTGAGAGTTTATACATGTGAACTACCTTTCCTCGATTCAGAGTCTCACGGAATCCGCTCAGATTCAGGGGCGGAAACACTCTCATTGAGATTATCGTGCTCATGCGCGCTCGCGGGGGAAAAAGTCGTGGATTGCCTCATCTTCCGTCCACCAGCGGAGTACGCGGTGCGCGCCTCCTCGAATCGGGCTTTCAGCATTTTGACTAGACGGCGGATCGGCGGGAAATAATCCGCCAGAATCACGAGCCCCGGAATCAGGAAGATCCAGCCGGGCATCACGGGCAAAATCAGGCCGATAATGCCGAGGATCACCAGCCCGACTCCGAGGGACATTCGCGCGATATGACGTAGCGAGGACACTACCTTCAGTTTGGTACTAAAACGGTTCCCGATGCAGATTATAGCTACAATTCGCAGTTTTTCTGA
>CAZXBZ010000185.1:0-7265 GCA_964639135.1 uncultured Solibacteraceae bacterium
CGGCATCGGAGAGTCATGATGGCTCGAGACACAAAACGGGCGGATTCCGAAGAATCCGCCCGTTTTTTCCTGCTCCGAAGAGCAAGGGGTTAGCAGTGCTTTAGTGGACGAGCTGTTCGCCACCGTTGAAAGCGCCACGGCCGAGGTTGAACGGCGTCGCGGGACGATCGCCATAACCGTCATCGCCGCCTTCTTCACGGAAGCCCACGCGATCCGGAATGATCAGCGCAAGGTAACCCTGCGCAACCTTCTGGACGTTGACGTCGGAAATGAACGCATAACCGTGCGCGTACTGGAATTCGCAGGACGCGATGATGTAGCCTTCAAATCCAGAAGCCGCGCCCACCGGGCCGACGTTCTCGCCCGCGGGTCCAAGCACCTGGCCGCCGGTCTGCAGCGTCATGAGGTACATGCCGCCCGCCGGAACGGCGATGTTGGATTCCACCGGAAGCTGCGAAACCGGGTTCGACGAACCATTGTTGCCGCCATACGTGTAGAGGGTGCAAGGCCCGGTCTGGGGCTGTGCGCCGCCGCCATTCGCAAACGGCCCGGGGTTATCGTCACGCGAAGTATTCGCGATCGCGATTCCGGTGTTGTAGCCATTGCGGTTGGTCACGTACGGGAAGAGCAGCAAGGTGCGGCAACGGGTAACCGTAAAGCCTTCGGTTTCTTTCGCGGTCTTCACGAAGCGTGGCACGGCATTGTCGCTGGTGTTCGTGGACGAACCACTCGCGGCATTCGACAGCGGCAGGTACCACACCTGAACGGTCGTGCTGCCAAACAGCTTCTCGTCGTAATTGGCGGTAATCGGCACTCTCAGCACGTTCGTGAGGAACGGATCCACGGTGATCGCGAAATCCGAAATCTCGATCCGGAAGTCACGGATCACGTCGTTGCCGGAAGTGGAGGTTCCAATCGGGAGACCCGCGGTGGAGGTCAAACCGGAACCGGCCTGGGTATCGGAACCGGCACCAACGCCGAGCGAATACCCTGTTGCGTCAAGGGTGTTCGGGGAGATCACGGAAACATTGAACTGGGTGCCCTGCGTCGCGACGCCGGTGTTGCCGGTGTTGGGCGCGGAGCCCTTCCAGTAGTTATCCAGCATCAAGCCGGATTCCGTGAAGAACGCGGTGTTCGGGTTGTCCTGATCCGCGGCAGTGGTGCCCGTGTTGACTTCGGAATCAATCCGCGGACGGAAAGCGTTGGGCAGAAGCTCGATAATGCGGAGTTCCATGCGCAGGCGCTTCGGATCGTCGCAGTTGCGGCGAGTCGTGGTGGTGGATTCGACGCGGAAGCTCGGGCGCGGACGCGCGATGATCACCGTGTCGGGTGTCGCGGTCACGTTGCCGGGCTGGGTGTTGATTGTCACTACGGCGTTAATCGCGGGCGCGAAGTCCGCGAGGCCGAGGTAGGAGGACGCATTGACACGCACGTTGGTAACGCGGAGCTGCATGTACCACTGCTTGCCGGCGGCCGAACCGGGGGCGAGCAGAACGTTATCCCACTCGAGGGTGGCGCCGAGCCCATCCTGAGGGGTCCACCAGCCGTGGTTCGTGGGGCCCGCGACGTGCGGGAACGCCCAAACGGTGCTTCCACCGGTGTAGGGGACGCCCTGGCCGATCTGGCCGGTCGCAACGGCATTCGCATTCACGCGAGAGAGCGGATCCCGTTCCGAGGGGGTGCAGTTGAATTCATCAGCGCAGGCGCCCTGGTTGCCAGAATTGATCAGCAGCGCATCCGTCTCAAGACGACTGTTGAGATCCGTCTTGCCGGTCCACTGGCTGGTCGCGGGCACATCCGCGCGCAGAGTGACGTTGCCGCGCAGATCGCGCTTACCGCCGGGGACATCGCCCTGGTTCGGCACGATGCCACTGCAGCTAATGAGAATGTCGCCGGCCAGTTCCGCAACGCCCTCTAGACGAACCAGAGGCGGCGTGGAGGTGACGCGGCAATTAAAGGGCAGGTTATCCGGCCCTTCCTGAGCGCTTGCCATCGGAATCGCAATCGCGAGCACGATGACAGCAAGCACGAGTCTTCGGAAATCGAACATTTCCTTCTCCTTGTGGTGTAGGGAATTTCGCTTTGAATTGACGAAGTACGCTTTCAACCTGAGCCTCAAACTCGAGTGAAAGCCGGAGCTCTTTGGACGCGAATTTTGTTCTTCTCGTATGGGTTTCAAAAAGATATCGCGTTCCGCTCTCTCTATTTTATGCTTGCGGGATTTCGACCCGATCCGCTCCATCCGTCTCTCTGGACGATGAATGCAAATAAGATTCGGTTAAGCCAAGTCAACCAGCTACTACGCCAAGCTTTCGCCTGGTTGGAGGACGAATCCCACCAGACTGGATTTAATCATGGGCACCAAACAAAGTCAATAGGATTGCGGGGTATCCAGCTCAAAGGTTGCCGGATTCGACTTTATATTAGAGAAAAATCTAAACATCTCTGGCTATATGTTAGAAACGGTCCGCGCTGCTGTTCATCAACCGCTTCACCTTCTCCATCCTCCGGAGGAGCTCATCCGAGGCGTCCAGCATCTGATTCGTGTCGTAAACCACGCGGGGCGTGAGGAAAACCACGAGCTCCGTGCGCGTCTTGGTGCGAGATTTCGCGCCAAAGGCCGCCCCCACCACCGGTATACGGTGCAGATAGGGGATCCCGGAGCTCGCCTCCAGGTCGTTTTCCTGGATGATGCCTCCGAACGCGATCGTATCCCCGTCCCGGATCGTGATCTGGGTATCCACGGTGCGATTATTGAACGAGGGCGATTGGATACCCGACGATGAGGCCGCTTGAGGAGTACTAAACGTCTGATTGATGAGCAAGGTGACGATTCCGGCCGGCGTCACGCGGGCGGTAATATTGAGGTTCGTTCCCGATTGCCGGCTCGTGATGGTCTGCGCGAACTGGGAAGTGCCCCCCTGCTGCACCGCGCTCGCGGCCTGCGAGGTAAGAATGGGTACTTCGGTTCCCACGACGATGCTGGCCGGAATGCTATCCGTCGCCAGGATGGACGGCGCGGCGATCACCTTGGTGAGCCGGTTGTCTTCCGCCGCCGTGAGCACCGCCAGCAATTCACGGCTCCGCCCCACCAGCATGCCGGCGGTCATCGTGAGTCCGGCGCTCGACCCCGCGGCGGCAAGCGCCCGCCGGGCGGCCACCGAGCCGGAACCCGAATCCCCGGACCCGGGATTGATCTGCCCCTCCCCCACGCGATTCAGGTAGGCGGTCACCCCCGCCGCGAAAGCTCCCGTGAGCGAGACCTCGAACACCTTCGCCTCGATCAGCACCTGGCGCGGCGCGATATCGATCTGTTCGAGAAGCTTCAGAATCTGTTCGTACTCTTGCGGTGTCGCCTGGATTAGCAGGGAGTTATCAATAAAGTTCGGGATCACGTGCGGAATGCGTTCTCCGGTGGGGCTCAGCATCGGCCCGTAGCCCATTCCCAGCATCCCGCCGGTCATATTGCCGTATCCGTATCCGCCGTACCCGCCCATCCCGCCAGAGAAAGGGTTTGCCGCCGAATTCTGTCCCGCGACCGCCGTGCCGCCCGCACCCACGCCAGCCAGTCCCTGGCCCTGGCCGGCCAGGTTGAAGCCGCGGTTCGTCAGGCCTCCGCCGCCGAATGCGCCTTGGGCTAAGCCGCCGTAGCCTCCGCCCATCCCGCCGTATCCGCCACCCATCCCGCCATAGCCTCCATAGCCGCCACCCAAACCGCCATACCCCCCGCCATACATCCCCATCCCCATGCCCATCCCCACTGGCATGCCGGTATAGAGCTGCATGATGGATTGCGACAGCATGAACGCATCGCTATACTTCACGCGGTAGACGTAATTGTTGATGGAGCCGGAAGAAACGGCGACCGAAACATCCAGTTTCGCGAGCCACTTCTCCACCTCGTCGAATACGCCTGGGTTCGGAGCCACGGCGAGGATGAGATTGATGCGGTCGATCGGAATGAAGGTCGCCGAACCCGAATCCGCGGAGAACGCGATGCCCTTCATGATCTTTTCGAGTTCCGTCGCGATATCCGAGGGCTTTCCGTTCTTCACCTCGAACAGGCGCACCCTCTGGGTGGCGAACGCATCGCTGTCGAACAGGGCCACGAGTTCCATCGTGCGCTTCATGTTGCGGGCATTGTCGAGGATCATCAACAAATTCGCCGGAGCGAAAGAGGTCACCTGCGCTCCCTGGCCAAGGAACGGCCGCACCACTCCCTCCAGCTCCTTCACCGTCGCGTATTTCAGAAAGAGCAGGTTGAGCACCGCCTCCTCGCCACCCGGCAGTTGCGCCGCGGAAGCGTTCACCATCGGGCTCAGTGGAAGGTTCACGGCTTCGCCCGAGGGCACAATCCGGTAAATATCCCCCACCTCCACCATCGAGGCGCCGTTGATCCGGAGGATGGTCTCGAGAATCGAGCGCACCTCCACCGCGCGGATCTCTCCATACGTGCGAATCGTGACGCTGCCGTCCACGCGCGGATCGAGAATATAGTTGATTCTCAATTGGCGCGCCAGAAGGTCAATCACCGTGCGCAGATCCGCCCCGTTGAAATCGAGCACCAGCGCTTGTCCCGCAACGGCCGGCGCGGGCTGCGCGGGCTGCGCGGGCGTCGTGGAGGGCTCCGCGGCAACCGGAGCGGCGGGGGGCTCCACGGACGTGCTGGGAGTTTGGGTATCGGGAGCCTGGGCGTTGGGGGCTTGAGCATCCGCCGCCGGGGCTTGGGCGGGCGCGGCCGCATCCTGCGCCCATCCGGCGGGCGCGAGCAGCATGCCGGCGGCCAGCGCCGCCACCACGCCGTAGTGCTTCATCTCAAATCTCATTCGTTGTTCCCTGCCTCCCGCCTTGGCCGCTCTTCGCGGCAGCCGCGGCCGATGCTACTTCGCCACCGGCTCCCAGAAACAAACCGCTCCCATCGGCGAGTACGCGGTCCGCTTTACCCAGCCATCCACCACGGTGCCGTCCGGTGCGGTTTCGCCCGGCTGGCAGGCGCGTTCCCGGCCGCCCAGATCTTTACCCGGCCCGGCTTTCGCGGGCGGCGGAGGCGGTGCGCTCGGCTGCGCCGGCGCCTTTTTGGCCGCCTCCGCGCCGTTCTTCCTTGGAGCCGGTTTCTCCTGCGATTTCAACTGTTCCGCGGTCCTTTCGATCTCCTGCCCGTCCCAAAGGAAGGTAATCTTCTCTTTCGAGATTTTCAGCAGCTTGAACTCGCCAATCGTATCCCCGGCCTTGTAAGACCCTTGCTTTCCGGCCGCATCCTCGCTCAGCATCGCGATGGGCCCGTCCCCGAAGTTGATGACGCCGTAGAGTATCGGCGTCGGCGGCATTTTCTTCGGTTCCGGTTCAGGCTTCTTTTCCTCCACCACGTTCGGGTTCCGATCCTGCGCGAAGAGCATCCGGGTTGCGACTTCCACGTAGGAGGAAGGCGGCGGAGCGGCGGGCACGGGCGCTACCTTCACTTCTTCGGCCGCATCGGCCTTGGCCCGCGGCGCAAACGTTTTTTCATCGCGCGATTTCATGTCCAGGTGGTTCGCTCGCACCTGCCAGACAACAAGCCCGCAGGCGATCAGCAGAAAAAGGTTCAGGATGCGCAGCCTGGTTTTCATCGAATCATTCCTCCCGTGGGTTCCGGTACAAGATCTCGGGGCGTGAGCGCGGACACCGTGACGCGGATATTCAGAATTTTCTTTTGCCGGTTGGCGACGCTGACCGCGAGATTGCGCGTCGCCGCCTCCTCCTCCATCGCCCGGATATCGGCCAGCACGTTTACAAGCTGCTCGATGGCGGCGTTGAAGGCAACCGTCACCGTCACCTCGCCGTAATCCTCCCCGGCGGCGGCGATCGGAGCCATATCCACCTGGCGAGCCTCGATCGGCGGATCCTGCCGCTCCAGCACCGCCCTCACCTTCGCCAGAAGAGCCGCCTGCGCCTGTTGCGGGGTATCCGCGCGGAGAAGCGCCTTCTCGCGCTCTTCCACTTCCTTCGCCAGTTGCTCCCGCACCTCCGCTTTCGCCGGGTTCAGCGCCGCTCGTTGCCGCAAGCTGGCGAGCCGCTTCTCCAATACCGGCACCGGCAAAGTAACCGCCGGCACGGCCGCCCGCGCGGTGTTCCGCTCGTTCCATACGCGCCAGCCCAGCACGGCGGCAATCCCCAGCCCCAGCACGAGCAGCGCGCGGCGGTCACGCGGTGAAAGCGTCATTCGGCCGCCTCCCGTTTGACGCGCAGGCGGAAGATCTCCCGGTTTTCCACACGCTGCAACGGCATGGCGAACTCGGTGTTCTCGAACAGCGGGCTGGCATCGATAACGCCGATCAGGTCGCCCGCCCGCGCGGCCTCCCCGGCCAGCGTAATCTCATCCCGGTTCATATCGAGCTGGGTGATCCAGGTATCTTCGGGCAGCAGACGGGTGAGAGCGAGCAGCGCGTCCAGATCGCTGGTGGTGCGCTGGCGATACTCCCGAAGCTGGTCCAGCCGCGCAAGAAACCGCTCCCCCTCGCCGTCAAGCTGTTGCCCGCGGGCGACCTGCCGTTCAAGGGACTGTACCTCGGTTGTCAGCCGGATGGCATACCGCTGGTTTTCCCACGCACGATAGCCGTACATGCCGGCCAGCAGAAGCGCGAGCAAAGCGAGCAGAACGAGCGTGGGTAGAAACTGGGCCCAGTTCGAGCCCTTGCGCAGTTCCGCCGGGAGCAGATTGGCGGCGGGCGCCGGGAGCGTAGCGGCCGCGCCAAGCGCCGCCGCGTAAAGAAGCGGATGCCGCGCGGCAAATTCGGCCTGCTCTCCCGGCGCGGGCGCCGGGAGCATCTCCCCGAGGTCGCGAATCGCCCCGTGCTCGTCCAGACGCAATTCCGAAATCGCGCGGTTTACGGCCGATGGCGCTTCTTCATAAAGCAGCGCGTCGTAGACCGGCCGGGAGGAGCTTTCCCCATAGATTTCCACGGCATCGCCGGTTTCGATAGCGAGACCGAAGCCGGGTTCCGGCGCGCGCAGGCAGCGAATCCCCCGGTGGAGCGCGTCCGCGCTGAAGGTCAGGCCCGCCAGTTGGATGCCCGCTTCCTCGAAAAATCCAATCCACCGGTCCGCCACGTCTTCGCGGGCGATCCCGATCAGCACCAGCGGTGTCTTCGCGATGCGCTTGAAGCCGTAGCGAACCGCTTCATCCACGTAAGGATGCAGCGATTCCAGTTGCAGGGCGATGGCGGAATCGAGATCCTTCGCCGGCACTCCTGGCAGCGAAAGCGTGCGGACACGCACCTCATCGCGTG
>CAZXBZ010000186.1:0-5563 GCA_964639135.1 uncultured Solibacteraceae bacterium
CCTCAAGCCCGGCTGGCACGTTGTCCTCGATCTTTGCAAGGAACTTTAGAAATTCCTGATGGCGATGCCGGCGATGACAAGCTCCGATGACCTTTCCGCTCGCCACGTCCAGGGCGGCAAACAGCGAAGTTGTGCCATTGCGGATGTAGTCATGGGTCTGGCGTTCGGGCACACCAGGCCGCAAGGGCAGGATGGGCCGTGTCCGGTCCAGGGCCTGCACCTGGCTCTTTTCGTCCACGCAAAGCACTATCGCCCGTTCGGGAGGGTCTAAATAGAGCCCCACAATATCCCGCACCTTCTCGACAAAGAAAGGATCGCTGGAGAGCTTGAGGGTCTCCACGCGATGCGGCTGCAAGGAGAACGCCCGCCAAATACGCGAAACCGCCGACTGGCTCAGCCCGGCCGCCTTGGCCATGCTGCGCGTGGACCAGTGGGTCGTGCTGGCGGGCTTGGACTCCAGCGTGCGGGTGATGAGATCCTCGATCCGCTCGTCGCTGATCCTGCGCGGCGCCCCGGGCCGCGGCTCATCGGAGAGGCCGTCCAGACCGGCGCTGCGAAACCGCTCTCGCCACTTGCAGACCGTCTGGTTCGTAATGCGCAACTGCTGGGCGACTTGCCGGTTCTCCAGACCATCGGCGCAGCCGAGCACGATGCGCGCCCGCAAAGCGAGCCGTTGCGCTGTCTTCGGTCGACGCGCCCACTGCTCCAGTTTCGCGCGCTCCTCGGCGCTCATCACAATCGGCTTGGTTGGTCGGCCATGGCGATTCGATACTCAGCACGACGCCCAGCTTCACTTATTCTGCTTACTTATGACTTAGGACGCTAGAAACCCGCTTTTCGCCACAGTGCATCCACGCGCTGCTGGACGCCGGGATCCATTTTGAGGACGTCGGGCCAGCGCCGGGTAAAGCCTTCCGCGGGCCATTTCTTTGTGGCGTCCACCCCCATTTTGGAGCCGTAGTTCAGCAGACGGCTGGCGTGGTCGAGGGAATCGGTGGGGCCCATCACCATCTCGATGTCTCGCTCGGGGTCGATGTTGTTGAGCGCCTTCCAGGCCACCTCGCTCACGTTCTGAACATCGACGTCATCATCGACGACGACGATGCACTTCGAGAACATCGCCTGGCCCGTGCCCCAGATCGAGTGCATTACCTTGCGGGCATGGCCCGGATAGGCCTTGCGGATCGAGACCAGAATCAGATTGTGGAAGACGCCTTCGGCCGGCATGCAGATATCCACCACTTCCGGCAGTTGCAGCTTCATCAGCGGCAGAAAGATGCGCTCCACGGCCTTGCCCATCCAGAAGTCTTCCATCGGCGGCGGGCCCACGATGGTGGCGCTATAAACCGGCTTCTTGCGGTGGGTGACGCAGGTGACGTGGAAGACCGGATAATCGTCCTCCAGGGAGTAAAAGCCGGTATGATCGCCGAACGGCCCTTCCACGCGAAGTTCGTCGAGATCCACGTAGCCTTCGAGCACGATTTCGGCGTCGGCCGGCACCAGCAGATCGTTCGTCTCGCTCTTCACCATGCGGACCGGGCTGTTGCGCAGGAAACCCGCGAACATCATCTCGTCGATTTCCGGAGGCAGGGGCGCGATGGCGGAGAACGTAATCGTCGGATCCGCGCCGATGGCGACGGAAAGGGGCATGCGGGTGTCCTTGCCCTCGGCCTTCAATTGCCGGTAGTGGTCCGCGCCCTGCTTGTGGGTCTGCCAGTGCATGCCACAGGTGCGTTCGTCGAAGACCTGCATGCGGTACATGCCGCAATTGGGCTTGCCCGTGCGCAGGCTCTTGGAGAAGACCAGCGGCAGCGTGATGTAGCGCCCGCCGTCCTGGGGCCAGCAGTGCAGGATGGGGAATTCATCGAGCGAGAAATCGTCGTGGCGGATGACCTCCTTGCAGGCGCCATCGGAGACGGTTTTGGGGAACGCGTTGGAAAGCTCATTCAGCTTGGGCAGCATCTTCACCGCGCCGAGGATCCCTTCGGGCTTCTTGAGTTCCTTCAATTCGGTAATACGGCCGGCGATTTCCTCGACGTTTTCGACGCCGAGCGCCATCGCCATGCGGCGGTCGCTCGCGAAAGCATTGATGAGCAGCGGGACGTTCGAGCCCTTCGGCTTCTCAAACAGCAGCGCGGGACCGCCGGATTTCACCGCCCGGTCGGCGAATTCGGTGATCTCGAGGTAAGGATCCACTTCAAAGGGAATGCGCTTGAGTTCTTTCTTTTTGTCGAGCGTGTGGATGAATTCCTGTAAATCGTCAAACGCCATCGCGTTCCTTTCGGGAAGTGGTGATGCTCTAAAAACTGGCCGCCGCGGCGGCTGTTTACTATGATGATTCATTTGGGGCGCGCCACGCTGTGTTGCGGGGCGGCAAGGAAGGAATAACCATGAGCCAACGAATTGCCCTGGTGACGGGCGCGAGCCGCGGGATCGGCCGGGCCACGGCGCTTTCGCTCGCCGCGGCGGGCCATCACGTGGCGCTGGCCGCGCGACAGATGGAGAAGCTGGAAGAGGCGGCCGCCGAGATCCGTGAAAAGGGCGGTACGGCCACCGTAATCTCGCTCGATCTGGCCAGCACGGAGAACATCCGCGAGAGTTTGAAGGCGCTGCTCGCCGAAGTGGGCCGGGTGGACGTTCTGGTGAACAATGCCGGGATCACCAAGGACATGCTGGCCATGCGGATGAAGGCCGAGGATTGGGACGAGGTGCTGCGCGTGAACCTGACGGGCGCGTTCCTGGTGACGCAGGCGGTGATGCAGAATATGATCCGGGAGCGCTGGGGGCGCGTCATCAACATCAGTTCCGTGGTGGGCCAGATGGGCAACGCGGGGCAGGCGAATTACGCGGCTTCGAAGGCCGGAGTGATCGGCCTGACGAAGACGCTCGCGCAGGAACTGGCCGCGCGCAACATCACCGTGAATGCCGTGGCGCCGGGCTTCATCGAAACGGATATGACGGCCGTGCTCACCGAGCCGGTGAAAGAGAAGCTGCTCTCCCTGATCCCCGCCAGGCGTTTCGGCTCGGCGGAAGACGTTGCAAGTCTGGTGACGTTTCTCGCGAGCGATGCCGCCGCCTACATCACCGGCCAGGTGATCGCCGTCAATGGCGGCATGTATATGTAGACGGGCGCGCCGCCAGCCTCAGCGTTTTGTTGCCGAGGCCATGTAGAGAGAGTTCAAGATGAGCTTGAACGTGGCGAAAGTCTGGCCTCGGAACTGCGGGCGGATACCGAAGAGCAGCACGCGGCCCTTGCCGAACGAGACCTCGGTGACGGCATCCTTCCCCGCGATGGCGCCCTCTCCGCGAATCCAGCCGCTCGCAAGCAGATCCTTATCGGCGTAAGACGCAATGGCGCGGACGGTGGCTGGCGCTTCCCCGCTCTTGAGCTTCCGGCTCTCGAACGCATAAGCTCCATCGAGAAACGCATGGGTTTCCGCGGGCATTCCGGCCGCGAGAAGGTTCTCGTTGCGCACGTGAATGCGCACCACCGCGCCGGGCGCTCGGAAGCCTCCGCGCGCGGCCGTGTTTGAAACCGGAATCGGAAACATTTCAATGGGCAGCGCGGTGGCCGCGCCGAAGGTGAGCAGCGTGCCGCCCTGTTCCACGAATTCCCTTAGCGCCAGCACACCCTCGAGCCCGACGCCGCCGGTATACTCCGGGCGCTGGAGGCTGCGGGCGGCCATGGCTTGCGCCGCCGCGCCGGCTCCGGAATAGGTGGGTACGCCCGCTTCATAGCCGTGCAGAATGGCGCTCACCGGTTGCGAGGCGATGACGATCGCGTCGAAGCGCTCGCGCAGCTTGCCCTGGCGTATGCCTTCGTTCCGAAGCGCCTCATGCGGCACCTGGTAGTAATCGAGCAGCCATTGGGTCCAGCCGCCATCCATGCTGCTCCGGTAGGGCTCGTAAACGCCCACGCGCGGAGTGCGCAGCGCATAGGCGGCGTCGTTCGAGGCCTGCCCGTGAAGCCAGGCGCCATCCGCGGCCATCCCCACTTCCACGCCTTGTTTCAGCGCCTCGGCGACGGAAATGAAGCTCGCGTTGTGGCGCCGGTCCCAGGTGACGCCAGGAGGTTGCAGTTGGGGCAGGGCGGCGGCTTCGGCCAGGAAGCGGTCGTTTACCCGCGCCACCGTCACGCCCATTTGGAGCGCGAGAGTGTAGCCCGAGGAATCGTAGGGCTCCTTTACCGGCCCGCCATTCAGCCGAATTTCCGGATAGCGATGAGGTTCGAACAGATCCATCAGATAGCCCCGGAAGGGCTGCGCCGCGCGGACGATGTAGCTCCCGGCGGGGTATTCCACGCCATCCGCTCTGAACGCGGCTGGGGCTTGCTCCACTTTGACCCCGTTCATCTGGAGCCGCCGCACGAGTTCCTGGGCGCTCGACGGGTCCCACTGGGTGGAAGGAATAACGTACGCATAGGGCGAGCCCAGCTCACCCGCCGCTATCTGGTCTTTCGCGATCCGCCAGGCTTTCAAGCTCCAGTGCCCGGGCATGCTGGCGGCAAGGTTCAGGATGGCGAAGCTCGTGGCCAGGTTGTATGCCACGCCGTCCGTATTGCTCCAACGGCCGCCTTTCCAGGGATCGGTGTAGAAGATGCTGGGCTTTTCCGTGGGGATTCCGTTCCCGAAGGTCTTCGGCAGGCTGGCGGGGTCGTAATCAAACGGAGTGGCATAGAGAAAGCCCGATGTTTCCGTGAGGATGCCGTGCATGTTATGGAAGGCCGGCGTGCTGCGCAGGCCGCCGTTCCACCAGCCGTCGAAGCCGAAGTATGAAATGGCGCCCGGCTTCCCCTCGACGGCGAGCCGCTCGCGCATGGCGAGGCCGATCAGATTGATGCCTTCCATCACGGCGGGCGGGATGTTTGGGTTCAACGGCTCCGCGTACGGCGGGATGAAGATTCGCGCGGGAAAGGGGGGTGCCTGATGCTGGTTGTAGACGATGTGGGGGAACCACTCCTCGAAAAGCACCTTCGCCGCGTTGCGCGTTTCCGCGAGGTTCAGCATGTACCAATCCCGGTTGTTGTCGTGGCCGGCGTAGCGCTGGTAGAGGCCGGGATAGGGCGCAAGCTCATACTCCGTGCCCGCGTTTTTGCGGTACCACTCGTTGACGTGCTGCATACCGTCCGGATTGATGGTGGGTACAAGCAGCAGCACCACGTGGTCAAGAATGCGCTGAATCTCGGCGTCGTTCTCCGAGAGCAGGCGGTGTGCGATAAGCGGCGACACCTGGCCGGGCATGGTTTCGTTGGAGTGCATTGCCGTATCGATCCATACGACGGCGGGCGCTTGAGCCGCGATGGCGCGCGCCTCCGCTTCATCCATCTCCCCAAGCGCCATGCGCCGCTGGTTCGCTCGAATGGCATTGAGCTTCGCCAGGTTTTGCGGGCTTGAAATGAAGGCCATCATCACCGGCCTCCCCTCGCTCGATACGCCGATCTCCGTCAGCTTGATGCGGTCGCTCTCTCCGCTCAGCTTGTGGAAGTAGGAACGGATTTCGTCGTAGGTGGCCAGCTTGTAATCCGCGCCCGGCTGGAAGCCGAAAAACGCCGCGGGCGTCGTCA
>CAZXBZ010000186.1:5573-7261 GCA_964639135.1 uncultured Solibacteraceae bacterium
CCCGGCACGCGCTTGTAGCCCGGCGCCGGATCGGCGTCGAAGCGCAGCTCCTGGTCGAAGGGAAAGGACTTGCCCTGCGCCATCACGGGCGCGGGACCGGCAACCGCCGCGAGGAAGCCGAAAAACGCCGCGGGCGTCGTCACTTGCGCGCAGAGCAAACAGACGGCCAGCAGGTGCAACAGAGCCAGTCGGAGAGAGTATCGGCGAAGCATATAGGACAATACTAATATGCCCGTTGGACGAGCGCCTTCCTTTACCGTTGGTCTGGTGCAGATGACCTGCTCCAAGGAGCCCGCCGAGAACCTCGCAAAGGCCGTGGAAAAGATCCGCGAAGCCGCCCGCATGGGCGCGAGCGTAGTCTGCCTGCAGGAACTGTTTCGCTCCCGGTATTTCTGCTGGCAGGAGGATGCGGATACCTTCGAGCTGGCGGAAGCGATTCCCGGCGAGAGTACGGAGACGATCGGACGCGTGGCGAAGGAATGCGGCGTCGCCGTGGTGGCCTCGCTCTTCGAGCGCCGGGCGGCCGGGCTTTATCACAACACCGCGGCCGTCATCGACGCCGACGGATCGCTTCTGGGGATCTACCGGAAGACGCATATCCCCGACGATCCGCTTTATTACGAGAAGTTCTATTTCACGCCCGGCGATCTCGGCTTCCGGCACTTCGATACCCGCTTCGGCCGGATCGCCGTGCTGGTGTGCTGGGACCAATGGTATCCCGAAGCCGCGCGGCTCGCGTCGCTTTCCGGCGCGAGCGTGCTGTTCTACCCCACCGCCATCGGCTGGCACCCTCACGAGAAAGCGGAGTTTGGCGAAGCCCAGCGCGATGCCTGGCAAACCGTGCAGCGGGGCCACGCCATCGCCAACGGTATCTACGTGGCGGCGGTGAACCGCACGGGATTCGAAGGCGACGCCGATTATCGCCTGGAGTTCTGGGGATCGTCCTTTGTGGCGGACCCGTTCGGCCGCATGGTCGCCACGTCACCCGCCGATCGGGAAGATATCCTGATCGCCACGATTGACCCTCGCCTGCAGGAAGAGACAAGACGGCATTGGCCTTTCCTGCGCGACCGCCGCATCGACGCTTACGCGCCGATTCTCAACCGCTGGAACGATTAGGAGGCTTCATGGCTATTGATACGTCCGCGACTCCCGCTTCCCAGGGATTTCACATGCCCGCCGAATGGGCCCGCCACCGCGCCACCTGGCTCGCATGGCCGCACGAGCGCTCGGATTGGCCGGGCAAGTTCGCGCCCATCCCGTGGATCTACGCCGATATTGTGCGCCACCTTTCCCGCGTGGAAACGGTGCGCATCCTGGTGAGGGACGAGAAGATCCGCCGGGAAGCCGAGCGCTGCTGCGCGAAATCGGACGCCGTCATGGAGAACGTCGAGTTCTTCGAGGCGGCCACGGACCGCGGCTGGACCCGGGATTACTGTCCGATCTTCGTCACGAGGGATACGGGGGAGACGGCCCTTCTCGATTTCCGGTTCAATGGCTGGGCGAAATATCCCAACTGGCGGAACGACGACAAGATTTCCGCCTGCGTGGCGAAGAAGCTGCGTCTTAAGCGGTGGCAGCCCAAGGCCGGCAAGCGAGGGATAGTGCTCGAAGGCGGCGGCATCGAGGTAAACGGCGCGGGCCTGCTGCTTACCACCGAGGAGTGCCTGCTAAGCCCGGTGCAGGAG
>CAZXBZ010000187.1:0-7260 GCA_964639135.1 uncultured Solibacteraceae bacterium
TGGCGGGATACTCGCGGTGCGCGCGGCGTCCTGCGTCTCCGCACGCTCTTCGCCCGGCATCAGGGCAGCCGGGGCCATGGGGTGGGAAACCTCCGCTGGATGGTCATTCGATGACATAGAAAACAGGAGTGGGGCGGTATGACCGCCCCACTTCCAGTGTAACCATTCCCAAAGCCTGGTTTCCCCCAGGCCGCAAGGGCTTCAAGCGAAACTTACCTATTGAGCCGGTTCGTTCACCACGCCGCCTGGATGCTTGTCCGCGTCGCGAGCCGCCTTGATCTTCTTGATGCTGAGGGATTTCTCCACCCAGTTATCCGCCTTCTCGATATCCTCATCGTAGAGCTGCTCGGTAGGCTGGAGATCCGCGCGCTCCCGGTAGAGAAGGTTGATATAGGCCATGGCGTCGTCGTACTCATTGTCGAGATTGATCGCCTTGTTCAGGTAATCAATTCCCTTTTCAACGGACTCCCAGTTCTTGGCCCGCAGTTCCTCAAGCTTCTTTTTGTCCTTGATCGGTCCGGGGGCGTCGGGCTTCATCCCCAGTTCGGAGCGAACCGTCATGCGCCGCGGATACGTCTTCGCCCACGCGATGACGCCCAGCGTGTAGTAGGCCTCCTTTTTGTTGGGGTTGAGCGCGATCAGCTTCTCATACCACTCGGAAGCCGTGTTCAGTTTTTCAATCTTCGCGTCGAGGCTCGATTCTCCTTGTGCCTCGTTGTAATAGAGACTCGCCAAGGATTCGGTCGCGATTTCATCACTCGCGTTCCCGGCCAGCACCTTCTTGAACTCGTCCTCGGCGCTTCGGGCCATTTTCATGTTGTCTTCGGAAGTCGCGCCGGGTATGAACTGGCTGAAATACGACATCGCCAGATAGAGCCGGGCCGTTGGAAAATCAGGATCGAGTTCCACCGCTTGCTTGAAATGCTCCACCGCATCCGCGTACTTGGCGTTCTTATACGCGGTGACGCCCTTGTTCAACTCGTCCCGGGCCTTCAATTTCTGGCAGCCCGTGGTTAGAAATACGCCACTGAGCAGAGCCACCGCGGCTAACATGAGTGCGAACTTACGCTTCATCACTTATCTCTCCTGTTTCAGGGTGCTTCCCCGCTCCCGTGACGTTGCCCGGGCATCCGAGCGACCGGCGGGCGATCGCGGTGCTCTACGCTGGGCTCCCGTGCGCCCGGCGGCCGCGCGGCACGGTACGGTGGCGCGCTAGTTGCCCGCTTCCACCGCGGGCGTCATCAAACCGACCTTGTCAATCCCCGCGCCCTTCGCAATATCTATAGCCTGGGCGACGTTCCGATATTCGAGGCTCGGATCGGCCTTCACGAAGACCACGCGCTCCGCGCGCGTCTTGAAGATCTCCTCGAGCCGCGGGCCCATGCGAACCGCGTCGGTGGACTCGTCGTTGATCTTCAGGGAACCATCGGCCGCGATCTGGATCACCACCGTGCGGTCATCCTCTCGCGGCGGCGCCTGCGCATCCGGAGGCGGCGGCTGCGGCACCAGGGATTCCAAGCCGCGGGGCGGTTCGTTTGAAATGATCATAAAGATGATCAACAGTACGAGAAGTACGTCGATCAGCGGAGTCATGTTGATATCTGATTTTGCTGAACCAGTATCGCCAGTTGCCATTGCCATGGGGCACTCTCCTCAACTTGTCAAATTCCCGCCAACGGCGCCGTGGAATCGCGGGTGCCATTCCCGCGGCGCACGGCCTCCGCCCGCTGACTAAATACCTTCCGCCGCGGCCGCGCGTGGATCCTTGATCTTCTCGGTGAGCAAGCCCACTTGATCCACCCCGGCGCCCCGGAGGCTGTCGATGGCCTCGGTCACCTTTTCGTACCGCGCGCGCGCGTCGGCTTTGACGTAGACCATTTTGTCCGTCCGCGAGAGAAGGAGATCCTTCACCTTACCGGGAAGCGCATCCAGAACGACGGGATCCGAACCAAGAAACACCTTGCCGTCGCGCGTTACCGCGACAACCACGGCGTCTTCCTTGTCGGCGGCTTCCATCGTAATGGGGTTCCGCGTCTTCACCATGTCCACACTCACCCCTTTCGAGAGGAGCGGGGTGATCACCATAAAGATAATCAGCAGCACCAGCATAACGTCCACCATTGGCGTGACGTTGATGTCCGAAACCGCCGACATCGAGACTTTTTTTCGAGCCATTCCGTAATTTCTCCTCGTCGTTTGCGGCGTTCTCGAAGGGGGGACTCACTGGGAGTCCCCCGCCTCCGCGAATTCAAACACAGGCTTTGGGATTCAGAGTTCCGTCCGCGGCCGAACCGCCCCCGGCGTTTGCGCTTGCACGGCGGAGCAAACCGGCCGCGTCACCGAACTAACCCTTCGCGACAGTGCTCTTCTGGGTGCGCTTAATGAAATAGTCGATCAGCTCGGAGCTGGAGTTCGACATTTCCACGTCGAAGCCTTCGATGCTCGACGTGAACGCGTTGTACGCCCACACGGCCGGCAGCGCCACGAACAAACCGATAGCGGTCGCCACAAGCGCTTCCGAAATACCGCCGGCAACGGCGCCGAGACCCGTGGCCTTCTCCGTCGAAATACCCTGGAACGCGTTGATAATACCAACCACCGTTCCGAACAATCCGACGAAGGGCGCCGAAGAACCGATGGTCGCCAAGCCGGAAACACCGCGCTTCAGTTCAGCGTGGACGATCGCTTCCGCGCGGTCGAGCGCCCGCTTCGAAGCTTCGATATCCTCGCCGAGCGAATCGGCGCTTACCTGGTGAGCGCGGAACTCCTGGAGGCCGGCCACCACCACCTTCGCCAGGTGGCTCTTCTTGTAGCGATCCGCGATCTTGATCGCTTCATCCAGCTTGCCCTCGCGCAGTGCGCCGGCCACGGCGGGCGCAAAGGCTCGGGATTGTTTCCGGGCGGCGCTATAAAGCAGCCAGCGGTCAATCATCACGCCGATGGAATACGCCGACATGATGAAGAGCAGAATCACGACCGCGCGGGCCATGAAGCCCATCTGATCCCACATCGAACGGAGGTCAAAACCAACCGCGCCACCTTCCGCCATGAAGAGGAAAGCCCATACTTGCAATTGCAATAGCATTTTTCGTCAGTCTCCTGCGATTTGAATTCGTGTCAAACAGTCTCTGTCTTCTTGGTTGTCGGTTCCTGGTTCGCTATCGAAGCGTGAAGTTCACGTCGATAACGGTAACAACTTCCACCGGTTCCCCATTGAGAAGGGTGGGGGCGTAGCGCCATTGCCGCACCGCCCCAAGGGCGGCCTGCACCAGCAGAGGATGGCCGCTGACGACCTGCAAGTCCTGAATCGAGCCGTCCTTGCCAATCACCGCGTTCAAGCGCACCGTACCGGAAACGCGAGCCTGCTTTGCGAGCGGCGGGTAAACCGGCTGCACGCGGTTGATGATCTTTGCTTCCTGGACGTTGCCTCCGACGCGAATTCGAGAAGGCGGCTTTGGCGCCTCCACGGCTGGAGGAGGAGGCGGCGGTGGCGGCGGCGCGGCCGCTGTCGGCACGCCACCAATAATGCCGCCAAGAACGCCACCCATCGTGCCGCCGGGAACTCCGCCCGCCACGCCGCCCACGACGCCTACACCGGCGCCTGGAGGCGGCAGTTCGTCTTCAACGATGATGTTGACTTTCTTGGGAATCTCTTTCGGAGCGGTAAGCACCCCGGCATCGAATTGCCGCTTGATCACTTTCACCGCCTTCACCTGCTGAACGGCCGCCGGTGGCGGCGGGGGTGGCGGGGGAGGCGGCGGCGCCACCAGGAAGCTGGTGAGCTGTGTTTGCGGAAGACTGTCGGTGTAGATCAGCGGGATCAGGATCGCCACGATGATCATCACTATTTGAATCAAGAACGATAGAAACACTGTGAGCGGTTTCTTCGTCTTTGAATCCGCCACGAAGGTTTGTTCAAACATTCCGTTTCTCCCCGTGTATTTGGCGTTCCCGGCCGGCCGGAGCTAAAAGCTCCTCCGTCCGAAACGCCCGCTTGGCTTCTTGCCGCCCGGCCAGTTCACGCCGGTTAGCGAGCCCCTTTCACCGCGCCGGTTGCGGGCCGCCGGCGCGCTTCCAATAATCCGTGCCCTATTTCAACTATCGGGCTCGCGATAAAGATCGACGAATACGTTCCCACGACAATACCGCAAACCAGAGCGAACGCGAAACCGTTCAACGCGGAGCCGCCGAATATTAACAGAGCCAGGCAGGTAAGCAGCGTGAGGCCCGAAGTAATCGCCGTACGGCTGAGCGTCTGGTTAATGGAATTGTTCATCGTATCAGCAAACCGCCCTCGCCGGGTGATTTTAAGATTCTCCCGGATCCGGTCGAAAACCACGATGGTATCGTTCATCGAATAACCCACCAGAGTGAGCAGCGCGGCGATAACCGTTAACGAAATCTCCTTGCCGAAGATCGAGAAAAACCCGACCGTGACGATCACATCGTGCGTCACCGCGAGCACGGCGCCCACGCCGTAAATCCACTCAAAGCGGAAAGCGATATAGATCAACATCCCGCCCAGCGCGTAGAGCGTGGCCAGGATCGCCTGACGCCGGAGATCTTCACCCACCTTGGGACCCACCATCTCGACTTGCCGGATGGTGAACCGGCCGAGAGTAAATTCCTCTTCGAGTGTTTTTATCACACCTTCATTGACACCGGCTACACCTGAAAGTTCCTGAATGCTCGAAAGCAGCCCGGAACGGTCGTCATCGCGGAATTTCACAATCGCGGCGGCAAGTGCCCTCCGGTGTTCGTCATCCATGCCCACGCCGTTTCGCGTGAGCGGGGTCGCCAACTGATCCGCCAGAGCGTCCACCGTCACGGAGTTCAGGTCCGGCTTGCCCTCGGCTCCGCCAAAAGTACTCTCCAGGACATCGATGATCGTCTGACGAATGGATTCCAATTCCGCGTCGCTGCGGAGTTCGGTTCCAATGATGACCTCGTTTTCGCCCGTGAGTTCCTGGACGTTGATCTCGCCCGGAATCTTCTGGCTCATGGCCGAACGAATCTCATTGACTGGCGGTTTGCCCAGGAAGCGAACATAAACCTGAGCGCCACCCTTGAAGTCGATGCCGTACCGAGGGCCGCCTTGAACAATCAGAGAAATGATACCGGCCGCCATAAGCACGGCCGATAAGCCGAAGAAGATCCACTTCCTGCCGAGGAAGTCAAAGTGTGTATCCCGAAACAGTTCCATGCAACTTATCGCGGCCGGCTTGATGATATTGACACCGGCATCCCCTTCTTTGTTCCCGGTTCCGGGAATAATTCTTCCGAAATTCCGCGGCCTCCGTTCGCCGTTCCATGGAACGGTTCACGCCGAGGCCCCCTAAATGCTGAGTGTCGCAAGGTTCCGATTACGGAACAGCCTTAAATCGAACAGCCATCGCGAAACAAATACCGCGGTGAAAAGATTGGCGGCGAGGCCGATCACCAGGGTAACCGCGAAACCTTTTACCGGACCCGTACCAAACATGAACAGGAACGCGCACGAAATTACCGTGGTGAGGTGCGTATCAAGAATTGTGATAAACGCTTTCTTAAAGCCGATGTCGATTGACGAGCCGATCGATTTCCCAAGGCGGATTTCTTCTCGAATACGCTCAAAAATCAGCACATTACTATCCACCGCCATGCCAATCGTCAGGATGACCCCGGCGATGCCCGGCAGGGTTAAAACGGCGCCGAAATAAGCCAGAACCGCGAGCAGAATAACCGCGTTTAATACCAGCACGGCGGTTGCGTTGATTCCGGCCCGCTTGTAGTAGATCACCATCGCGAGCACCACCAGCACCAGGCCGACAAGAGCCGCCATAATACCGCTCCGGATCGAATCGGCACCGAGCGACGGGCCAACCGTCCGCTCTTCCAGGTAGACGATGCCGGCGGGCAGGCTGCCCGCGCGCAGCACCAGCGCCAGGTCGGAAGATTCCTGCTCCCCGCTCAGCCCCGTGATGCGGCCGCTGTCGTCGATGCGCGATTGAATCGTGGCGACGTTCACAATCTGGTTATCGAGGATCACCGCCAGCCGGTTGTTGATGTTGGCTTCCGTGAAGCGGCCGAAGCGGCTCGCCGAATCCTGGGTCAGGGTGAAGCTCGTTTCCCACCGGCCGAACTCGTCGCGGCTGGCGCGCGCATTGCGCAGGTCGCGCCCGGTAACCACCGGAATCCGGCCCACGAGATAGAACGCCGCGGCTCTGTCCCGCCCCGCGCCCGACCGCTCCTGAACCAGCTTGGTACCCAGCGGCAGAATTCCGCCGTGCTGCGCCAGCGCCTGCTGGCGGGTAGGGAATGGTCCGTCCTTGACGTCGGTGATCTCGAGAACAGCCGCCGTGCCGATGATTTTCTTCACGCGCGCCGGATCGTCCACGCCGGGCAATTGCACGAGAATCTCATATTCGGCGTCGGCGCGGCCGTGCTGCTGGATGATCGGCTCGCTCAGGCCCAGCCCGTTTACGCGCTGCTCAATCGTTCTCAGGCTGCGCTCCACCGTATCGGCCTTGAGCGCGAGCAGGTCCGACTGTCTCAGCGTCAGCGCGTAATCCGATGAACTCTCCGGCTTCACGTTCCAGGCTGGAAATTCTCGTCCCACAATATCCCGGAAATTCCCGGCATCGTTCAAGCCGATACCTTTCACCGAAACAACCACATCGTCCGCGCCCTCGATCGTGGCGGGGTCGTTGCGGTCGATCGACGCATAGGTGATGTTCTGCTTCGCGAGATCTTCCCGAAGGCGCTGAATCATCTGGTCCGCGTCGGATTTCACCGCATCCTGAACCTGCACCTGCAGCACAAGGTGGCTGCCGCCCTTGAGATCAAGCCCCAGCTTGATATTCTCTTGCATGTTCGCCAGCAACTCGCCCGGGCTCTTTGGAAGACCGATGATGCCGTATATCGAGAGCAATGTCACGGCGGCGATGAGGATTGCCCTGTTCTGAAGACTTCGTTTCATGTTTGTAGTTCAGCGTGATTGATTTCTTGAGCGCCGGGCCGCGGCCCGTCAGCGGGCCCCGCTCCCCGCGCGCTTCTTGCTCACCCGCGAAACACGCCCGGCCACCAGGCCGTGCCCAGCGGAGGTTCGCGAATCGTTTCCAGGATTAGGCCTCATCGGAGAAGACCGTCGCGATGGCCGACCGGGCAACTTGCAGTTTTACACCATCCGGCTTGACGCGCACAACCACCAATTCCTTCGAGTCGTCGATGGCTATCACCGTCCCGAGAAGGCCTCCGGAAGTCTGAACCTGCTGACCGTTC
>CAZXBZ010000188.1:0-7236 GCA_964639135.1 uncultured Solibacteraceae bacterium
CCCCGCGTATCACCGAGATCGACCGGGCTGAACGAGCCTTTGCCCTCGCGGATATATCGGGCCGCCCCACGGCGGCTTCCGTGCCGCTCTTCAAAAAGGTCCTGATCGCAAATCGCGGCGAGATCGCGCTGCGGGTGATTTGCGCGTGCAAGGATCTGGGCATCCGGACCCTGGCCGTCTATTCCGAGGCGGACCGCAATAGTCTGCACGTGAGCTTCGCCGACGAGGCGATCTGCATCGGTCCGGCCAGGAGCACCCAGAGCTATCTGGATTTCCCCCGGGTGATCAGCGCGGCGGAGATTGGAAATGCCGACGCGATCCACCCCGGTTACGGATTCCTGAGCGAAAACGCCGATTTCGCCGAAGTGTGCGAAATTTCCGGACTGCGCTTTATTGGGCCAAGCCCGGAGGTGATTCGCCTCATGGGGAATAAGGATCGCGCGCGGGCCACGATGAAGGCCGCGGGCGTCCCGGTGCTGCCCGGATCGGACGGCGTGCTGCACACGGTGGAGGAAGCGCTGGAAGTGGCCGAGAGGATCGGCTACCCGGTGATTGTAAAGGCGAGCGCCGGCGGGGGCGGACGCGGGATGCGCATTGTGCGCTCGGCCGGGGAACTGCCAGCGCTATTCGGACAGGCGCGGCATGAGGCGGACCAGGCATTTGCGTGCCCCGACGTCTACATCGAGAAATTCATCGAGAATCCGCGGCACATCGAGTTCCAGGTGATGTGCGACGCGCATGGCAATGCGCGGGTGCTGGGAGAACGCGAGTGCTCCATCCAGCGGAGGCACCAGAAGCTGGTGGAAGAAGCGCCCTCCCCGGCGGTGAGCGCGGAATTGCGCAGGGATATTTCGGCCCGCCTCGAAAAGGCGCTGCGCGACGTCGGGTACGTAAACGCGGGAACCGTTGAGTTTCTGATGGACGAGACGGGTTCGCTTTATTTCATCGAAGTGAATGCGCGGATACAGGTGGAGCATCCGGTAACCGAGATGGTGACGGGGCTCGATCTGGTGAAGATGCAAATTCTGCTGGCGTGCGGCGCGAATTTGAGCGACGTGCTTCCGGATGCCGTCGAAATCCGAGGACATGCGATTGAGTGCCGCATCAACGCGGAAGATCCCGTGAATTTCAAACCGTCGCCGGGGCGCATCACGGCGTTTCATCCGGCGGGCGGCATCGGCGTGCGGGTGGATTCACACATCTACGTGGAGGGCGTGATTCCGCCCTACTACGATTCCTTGGTGGCGAAGCTGATTGTGCATGGGGCAACGCGCGAGGAGGCGATCGCCCGTGCCCGGCGCGCGCTAGACATGTTCATCATCGAGGGAATTCAGACCTCGATTCCGCTGCACAAGAAGATCCTGGGCCATCCCGATTTTGCCGCCGCGAAGCTGGATACGGGATTCCTCGAAAGGACCGGTGTTCTCGTAAGTTAAGCGGGCGGCGTGGCCGCGGCGGATATTCGAAAGCCGCGGCCGGCGGCCTACCGTGCGTGAATATCCTGCAAGCTCCAGACGCGAACCGGATCTCGGTTGGCGCTGGCTACGGCTTCGGCGGCGGCCTGAGCGCCGCTGATGGTGGTGATGCAGGGGATCCGGTACATCAGCGCGGTCCGGCGGATCTGCTTTTCGTCGCTGAAGGTGGTTGCGCCGGTGGTGGTGTAAATCACCAGTTGCGCCTTGCCCGCCTTGATGAAATCCACGGCGTTCGGGCGGCCTTCATTCACCTTGAAGATCACCTTGCACGGCAGCCCGGCGCTCTTGATGGCGTTCGCGGTGCCGCGCGTGGCGACGAGTTCGAAGCCGAATTCATGGAGCTTTCGCGCCACTTCCACTGCTTTCGGCTTGTCGTGATCGCCGACCGAGATAAACACCGTACCGGTTTCCGGCATGGGGGTTCCGGCGCTGCGCTGGGCCTTGGCGAACGCTTCTCCAAAATTCTTGCCGACTCCCATCACCTCGCCCGTGGAACGCATCTCCGGACCAAGAGCCGGATCGACGCCGCGGAACTTGTTGAACGGGAAGACCGGCGATTTTACGAAGTATTGCGGCACGGAGAGCATGCCCGAGGCGGGCGCGCCGGTGAGGTGCGCAAAATCACTCAGCTTCTTGCCGATCATTAAACCGACAGCCACTTTCGCGAGCGGCACGCCCGTCGCCTTGCTGACATACGGCACCGTGCGCGACGCACGCGGATTGACTTCGATTACATACACCTTGCCGTTCTCGATGGCGTACTGGATATTCATCAAGCCGACCACCTTGAGCGCGAGTGCGAGCTTGCGGGTGTAGTCGATGATGGCGTTTCGCGCCTCTTCACTGATGGAATGCGGGGGCAGCACGCACGAGCTATCGCCGGAGTGGACGCCTGCTTCCTCGATATGTTCCATGATGCCGGCGATCAGGACCTCTTCGCCGTCGCAGAGCGCGTCAACGTCAATCTCGATGGCATCCTGCAGGAAGCGGTCGATCAGCACGGGCCGTTCGTGGGAAAAGACCACGGCTTCCCGCATGTAGTTGCGGACGGTATCCTCGTCGTAGGCGATGACCATGGCTCGCCCGCCCAGCACGTAGCTTGGCCGCACGAGCACCGGGAAGCCGAGGTTGCGCGCGATATCGACGGCGCCCTCCGCGCTGGTGGCCGAGCCGTTCGGCGGACTGGGAATCTTCAGATCGTCGAGCAGCTTGCCGAAAAGCTTACGGTCTTCCGCGATATCGATGCTCTCGGGCGCGGTGCCGATGATCGGGATGCCGAGGCGCTTGAGCGGGAGCGCGAGAGTGAGCGGCGTTTGCCCGCCGAACTGCACGATCAATCCATCGGGCTGCTCGGTATCGCAAATGTTAAGCACCTCTTCGAGGGTAAGCGGCTCGAAATAGAGGCGGTCGCTTGTATCGTAATCGGTGGAAACCGTTTCCGGGTTGCAGTTGACCATGATCGATTCATAGCCGAATTCCTGCAAGGCGAACGAGGCGTGACAGCAGCAGTAATCGAACTCGATGCCCTGGCCGATGCGGTTGGGTCCGCTGCCGAGAATCATGATCTTCCCGCGATTACTCGGGCTGGCTTCGCATTCGGATTCGTAGCTTGAGTAGAGATACGGGGTGAAGCTTTCGAATTCGGCGGCGCAGGTGTCCACCCGGTTGAACACCGCGCGCACATCGAGCGATTTGCGGCGTTCGCGCACATCAAGTTCCGTGGTCTTCCAAGCGCGGGCTAGCTGGATATCCGAAATGCCCATGCGTTTGGCGCCGCGCAAAGTTTCCGCGTCCGCGTCAAGCGCACCGTGCCTTGCCAGCCGCTTCAGTTCGAGCGAGACGTCCTCCAACTGCCGGAGGAACCACGGATCGATCCGGGTCATTTCGTGGATTTCTTCGACGGAGTAGCCCTGGTCGAGCGCGAAGCGGATATAGGGCAGGCGGTCCGGCGTGGGAGTGATGAGCTTCTGGGCGATCAGTGAGGGGTCGAGAGCCTCCTCGTTTTTCGAACTCTTGCCGGTCTCGAGGCTCTGGATCGCTTTCGATAACGCTTGCTTGAAGGTCCGGCCGATGGACATGACCTCGCCGACACTCTTCATCTGGGTGCCCAGGGTGGGGTCGCTGCCGGGAAATTTCTCGAATTGCCAGCGCGGGATTTTCACCACCACGTAATCGATGGTGGGTTCGAAGCAGGCGGGCGTCTTCAATGTAATGTCGTTCGCGATTTCATCGAGGCGGTAACCCACGGCCAGTTTGGCGGCGATTTTCGCGATCGGGAAGCCCGTGGCCTTGGAGGCGAGGGCGGAGCTTCTCGAGACGCGGGGATTCATCTCGATAATCACCATGCGGCCGTCTTCCGGGTTGATGGCGAACTGGACGTTCGATCCTCCGGTATCGACGCCGATCTCGCGCAGGCAGGCGATGGAGGCGTCGCGGAGCATCTGATACTCGCGGTCCGTCAGGGTCTGCGCCGGGGCGACGGTGATGGAATCGCCGGTATGCACGCCCATGGGGTCGAAGTTTTCGATTGAACAGATGATGATGCAGTTGCCAGCGAGGTCGCGCATCACCTCGAGTTCAAGCTCCTTCCAGCCGAGCACGCTCTCTTCCATCAGAGTCTCGTGTACGGGAGAAAGCGTGAGGCCGCGATCGAGGATGTCGATGAGTTCCTCGCGGTTGTAAGCGATACCTCCGCCCGTTCCGCCCAGAGTGAAGCTGGGGCGAAGGACGGCCGGATAGCCGATTTTCTCGATGAAGTCGAGACCTTCCTCCACGCTTTTGATCAAACGCGAGCGCGGGCAATCGATGCCGATCTTGGTCATCGCGTCCTTGAACAGCAGGCGGTCTTCCGCCTTCTTGATTGCCTCGATCTTCGCGCCGATCAACTCGACGCCGTATTTTTCAAGAACGCCCGCCTCGGCCAGCGCCACCGAAAGGTTCAAGCCGGTCTGGCCGCCCACCGTGGAGAGCAGAGCGTCGGGCCGCTCCTTGCGAATGATTTCTTCAAGGAACGGTATGGTGAGGGGCTCGATGTACGTGCGGTCCGCGATTTCGGGATCCGTCATGATGGTGGCGGGGTTCGAATTCACCAGCACCACTTCGTAGCCTTCGCTCTTGAGCGCCTTGCAGGCCTGGGTTCCGGAATAATCGAATTCACAGGCCTGGCCGATAACAATGGGTCCCGAACCGATGATCAGGATGCGTTTGAGGTCGTTTCTACGTGGCATGGTTAGCGTTGGTACTCGTCCATCATGCGGGCGAAGTCTTCGAACAGATAGAGGGAGTCGCTGGGCCCGGGAGAGGCTTCCGGGTGGTACTGCACGCAGAACAGCGGCACATTGCGATGCCTGAAGCCTTCGAGGGTCTGGTCGTTCAGGTTGATGTGCGTGAGTTCGACGTCAGCGGCCGGGAGGGAATCGGGGTCCACGCAGAAGCCGTGATTCTGCGCGGTGATTTCGACGCGATTGGTAAGTTTATTCAGGACGGGGTGGTTGCCGCCGCGATGGCCGAACTTGAGCTTGAAGGTCTTGCAGCCAAGAGCCCGGCCCAGCACCTGCTGGCCAAGGCAGATGCCGAAGATCGGTATTTTTCCGATCAGCTTACGGAACTCGGCGGCCTGCGCGTCGAGCGCTTCGGGATCGCCGGGTCCGTTCGAGATAAACACGCCGTTCGGCTCCATGGAGAGCACCTGTTCCGCGGTGGTGATGGCGGGTACGACGGTAACGCGCGCTCCATTTTGGCGGAGCCGCCGCAACATTCCCCATTTGACGCCGAGATCGTAGACGACGACGTGATGGCGGGGCTCCGACGCCGGGCCGGACGAGCCATAGCTGCCCAGTTCCGGCACGCCCTCGGTCCACTCGTAGGAATTCTTGGTGGAGACGGCGGTGGCGAGGTCCCGGCCGGACATCGAGGGGGCGTTGCGGGCTTTATCCACCAGCGCCGTGGCGCTTTGGGGCACGGTGGAAAGGGCTCCCCGGATCACTCCGCCCGAGCGCAGATGCCGCACCAGCGCGCGTGTATCGATTTCGCTCGCGATGGGGATGTTGTACTTGGCCAGGTAATCGTCGGCGGGAAGGGAACTGCGCCAATTGCTGGGCCGGTGATTGAAGTCGCGCGCGACTAATCCTTCGATATAGGGGTGCGGACCCTGTGGATCGTCGTCGTTCGTGCCGCAATTGCCAATCTGAGGATTCGTCAGGACGACGATTTGGCCGATGTAGGAGGGATCTGAAAAAACTTCCTGGTAGCCGGTGATGGAGGTGTTAAAAACGACTTCACCTACCCGCTCCGTCTGCGCGCCAAATGCCCGGCCTTCAAAAATCCGGCCGTCTTCAAGAGCGAGGATTGCTTTGCTCAACCGTTGCCGCCTCCCGTTGCTTGAGTTCGCTAAGGATGCGTCCGCCAGGGGGGAACCGGTAACGCCGCACCCTTTCAATTTCACCACGCCCGGAGCTTATCGGGCAACACCTGGATGCACCCGAAGCTCTTAGCTCCTGGAATGGGGAGGCTCGCAAGGGGCCTGGAACCGTCGCGGAACGGGGCCTCAATCCGCCGCGCCCGATCCTTGGGAGGCCGATACAGCCACGGCGGGCTCGTCCGTTTGCTCACGGGCGTTCGATCGTGAGTAATCTTGCGGGAGCATCCGGCATTTGTCGTGCAGGGCTTGCTCGCGAGGCGCGGGGCGGCCTCCGGAAAGCGCGGATTCCCAACTGCCGTAGGTCGGATTCGGCAGAATGATCCAGCGAGTCCCGAGAAAGCTCTCATAAGGGGCGATGGCGGCTTCGCGCTCGGCGAGGGTAGTGCGAACCCCCGGGAGAAAATCGCCCGCGTCGTCCCCGACGAGCAGCAGGATACGGTAGCGGGCGGCAAGGTAGCGGCGGCGGCTCGATTTCTCGCTTGACCAGCCGAGAGTATTATCCGTCGTCAGGACGTGCGTTTCATCGGCGAAGGGAAGCCGGGCGGCTCGCAGGTTCTCCAGGGTTTTTGCTTTCTCGCTTATCTCCCGGTTGGTGACGTAAAAGACTTCGACGCCGCGCGATTCCGCGAGCTGGAGGAATCTCCGAGCGCCGGGAATGGCCGTGGCGGCCGCGCGATTCACCCATTCCGACCAGCCTTCGGGCGTGAACGCTCCAGCGCCGCGCTGCATGTAAGCGGCCTCCGAAGGGCTGTTGTCGAGAACCGTCTCATCGATATCCAGAATTACGGCGGGAGGCAGGCGCTCATAGCCCTCGCTCTGCTCGATCGCTGCCGTCCAATCCGGTTTGGACAATGCATCGAGCAGCATCCGTTCCGCCAGCCGGTACGCCTGGATGGTGTTGTGCCGGTACTCGATGGAGGTGCGCATCCAGAGAAGCGCGTTGAGGTTCTCGTGATTTCCGGAGTCCGCGACGCAGGCGTTCTTGTCGAGAGCCTGCTGGGCAAACAACATCGATGAAAGCCATACAAGGAGAAGCGCGCATCGCATCATTCGGGAACCTCCAGCTCAGCCTTTCTGGGCTGTGTTTGACGATTACGGGATCCATCCCAGTGTAGGCTGACCCATACCGAGCCAGGGGGGAGCGGTCTCTCACGCAGAACGAACCCGGAGAGCGACACCGGATTTGGCACTAAGGTTTGCCGAGAAGGCTGGCGGGGTTACGGTGGCGGAAGTTTGAATAAGAACCGGGCCGCGTGACTCCAGGGATCATGCTGGGGGTCACGCGGCCCGAGGCGGAGAATTGGTTGGGTTTTTCTAGCGCGGCTCGGGACTGACCGTTTC
>CAZXBZ010000189.1:0-7230 GCA_964639135.1 uncultured Solibacteraceae bacterium
GCCCCCGCGGAATTGCGCATGATATGCAGCGTCTGTCCGCCGCAAGCCAAAGCCGCGAACAGGAATAGCAGGAGGCTAAATCGTCTCATACGTGTACGGCTTCCTCTGCTCACGGGCGACATGGCGATTTGCCTCCGCGTCACCGATGAACTGCTCTTTCTCGGGATCCCAGCGCAACGGACGGCCCCCGAGGCGCAGACAGATGGCGCCAAGATGGCCGAACGACGCCGCGCGATGCCCAATCTCGGGCGGGCACAATGGCTCCTTGCGCGTGCGAACGCTCTCGATGAAGTTGTCGATGTGCAAATCCGTAAAATCGGATTCCTTCGGCATGGGCTCGCTGATCAGCTCGGGCTGCGTACATTCGATCTTGCCGCGCTGTACCATGATGGTCGCTTCCGTCCCCTCGAACTTCACGCCATTGATCATGTCCGTAGGAACCGTCAGCGGCGTGGTGCCGAACTGAGGGGTGTACATCGTAATGCAGGTGACCGGGAGGCCGTTCGCGAAGCGGTATTTCACCGTGAACTGGCTGTCAATGTCGTAGCCTCCCTGGACCGGGTCGAGATGCGAAATGCCTTGCACGCTCACCGGTCCGCTACGGTCCATGCCCAGCGCCCAGAGCATGATGTCGTTGTGGTGGCAGCCCCAGTCGGTAAGCGGACCGCTGCAATAGTCGTACCAGTGGCGATAGCGGAAATGCGTGCGTTCCGGCATGTAATCGCGTTTCGCCGCCGGGCCTTGGTAGAAATCCCAGTCAAGCTCGGGAGGCACGGGTTGCGGCGAGAACGGCCCGCCCCAGGAGGCCTTCGGCAGCCCGACCACGACGCTCTTCAGCTCACCAATCTTCTTGCCGCGAACCAACTCCACCGCCAGGCGGAAGCGCGGGTCGCTGCGCTGCTGCGAGCCGGTCTGGAGAATACGCTTGGTTTGCCGCGCGGCGCGCACCAGCCTGCGACCCTCGTCGATGGTCAGCGTCAGCGGCTTTTCCGCGTAGACGTCCTTGCCCGCCTTCATCGCGGCGATGTTGATGAGCGTGGGCCAGTGGTCCGGGGTAGCATTGATGATGATGTCCACATCCTTGCGCTCGAGCACGCGGCGGAAATCCTTGTTCGCGAACATGCCGGGAGCAAGCGCCGCGCCCTTGGCCAGGTGCTGGGAATCTGCATCGGCACACGCCACCAAGTTGCCCAGGCGCAGAAACCGTCTCGCCACGCCGATGCCGCGGCCTCCGCAGCCAATCAGCGCAATCCCGGGTTTGTCGTTGGCGGCAACGGCTTTGGATGCTGGCATGGCGGCGGCGGTGGCCAGCCATTCTCGTCTGGTGATGTGCTGGAACATGGTTCTATCTCCTTACGCGAATACCGGCAGCGATACCATTGCGCCGTCCCGCATGGCGGATTCATGGGCGCGGATTCCGGCGCACGTCCAATTCACGGATTGATGGACGTCGGGGAACGATGGCCTCCCATCGGCAATGCTCGACAGGAATTCGTGGACCATGTGCGGATGCGAGCCGCCATGGCCTCCGCCCTGAATGAACGAAAGATGCGCGTGTTCGTCGTCATAGACGCCCTTGGTGGTAAAACGCCGGATCGGCTCCGGCAGCAGGTGCGCATAATCCGGCACGGTCACGCGCTCCGGCTTCTCGCCAACGTGGATCACCGGATCTTCGCCTTCGATCCGCGACCACTCGAAGGCCATCTTGTCTCCATACACGTCGAAGCTCTCGATGTACTGCCGGGCGGTCTCAAACAGCGAGCGCGTTACCTCGAATGCCACCGGCTGGCCGCGCACCTGGAACAGGGCGCTTTCCACCGCGAAGGGAGACCCATATTTTGCCGTCAGATTATCGGCGATCCGGCCCGAGCCGAAGCAGGAGACGCGCTCCGCTTCGCCGCGCACCAGCGCGAGGCACGGGCTCACCGCGTGCGTTGCGTAGTGCATGGGCGGCAGACCTTCCCAATAGCCGGGCCAGCCGGCCATTTCCTGCTGGTGGCAGCCACGCATGAACTGTATGCGGCCCAGCTTCCCGGTTTCCACCATCTCGCGAACGTAGAGAAACTCGCGGGTATAGATGGCGGTTTCCATCATCATGTAGTTCTTGCCCGCCTCGCTCGCCGCGGCGACGCTGGCGGCGCACTCCTCGACGGTGGTCGCCGCGGGCACCGTGCAGGCCACGTGCTTGCCCGCCTTCAGCGCCGCGATACTTTGCGGCGCGTGCAAATGAATGGGGGAATTGATGTGAACGGCATCCACCGCCGGATCGGCGATCAGCTCATCAAAGCTGGTGTAGCGCTGTTTAACGCCAAACTGATCGCCCACTTCGTCTAGTTTTTCCCGTGTTCGCTGGCAGATCGCATACATCTCCGCGTTTGGATGGGCCTGGTAAATCGGGATGAACTCCTTACCGAAGCCTAATCCGACAATGGCAACCTTGATTTTCGTGTCAGACATATCGATGTGCCCCCAGTCTATAGGAGGGTTTCGAAGATCTCCATGAGGATTTGCGCAGCCCGCTTACGATTTTTCACCGCCGCGCCCACATTCAGCGGCAGCGGGCGCGGCCAGTTGGGGCTCCGCGAGTCTCGTCACTTTACGGGCGGTTTCCGCGAGGCTGGTAGAGGGCGCGGTAGCGGCTGGGCGGCATGCCCTCCATCTTTCGAAAAAGAGTGCTCAGATATTCCGCGTGCGCAAAGCCGGTCCGCTCGGCGATGGCCTCGATCGTGAGGCCGGATTCTCGCAGGAGCGTCTTCACCTGGTTGAGTTGCACGCGCAGGATCTCGGCGTGCGGCGTGCGCCCGACCACTTTCGCGAACCGGCTCTCGAGCACCCGCCGTGAAAGCCCCACGACGCCGAGCACATCCTTCACCCCGATTCCCTCGCAGGCATGTTCGCGAATGTAACGCACCGCGCGGACGAGGTCTTGGTCGTCTATCGCCAGAACGTCGGTGGACCGGCGCGCGGCCACGCCAAGCGGTGGAAACAGACGGCCTTCGCCTCCCACCCGTTCCCCACCCATCATGCGATCGAGCAGACCGGCCGCGGCATATCCCGTACTATGCGCGTCGAGCACAATGCTCGTCATGGGCGGCTCGGCGAGCGCGCAGAACACCTCGTCATTATCCACGCCGATGACCGCCGCATCGTCTGGCACCGGGATGCCCAGATGCCGGCAGGCATCCAGCACGTGCTTCCCCAGCGGATCATAAGCGGCCATGATCCCGACCGGCTTCGGCAGCTTCGCCAGCCATGCCCCCATGCGTTCGATGGACGATTCCCTCTGGTCCGATGATGCGGCGGAATCGTGGTGTACCGAACAATCGAGGCCCGCCTCGCGCACCAACTCCACAAAAGCGGCTTCGCGCCCCCGCGACCAGGCAAAACTGTTGTCTCCGGCAAACGCGAAGTGGCGAAAACCGCGCTCCAGCAGATGCTGAGCGGCCATACGCGCGATGGCTACGTCATCGGTCTCCACCCAGGGCAGCGCCGGAATCAGGCGCGCGGCGCTGAGGTCCACCGCGGGCGTCCGTAATTTGCGCACGGTAGCGGCGATCGCGGAATTCTCGATGCGCGCGATAACGCCGTCACCGTTCCAACGGCCCAGCCAGACCGGCAATGGCTGACCCCGCGATTGCTCCGCGAGGTAAATTGACCAGGGCCGGTGCTCATGGATATAGGAGATGATGCCCTGCAACAGCCCGCGGGCATACGTGTTCGACGTTTCCACAAGCAACGCAACTTTGGGTATCGAGGCCACGGACTCAGGGATTCAGCATAGGGTATCACTTCATGAAGCGAGGCCAGTGCCAGCCCCGGCCCTCCAGACGTACCGCACCGGCTTCGATACGTAACCCCGCGGGCAGTGCCACGGTCCAGTTCCATTGCGCCAGATTCACTGCCCGGCGCTGATGTTCCTCGCGGAATTGGCTCTTCGCGTCCGCCTGGAGCTTCGCCAGCGGCAATGCGGGCGCGCGGGAAGTGCGGATATCACTCCTCCAGAAACTTCTTCACGGCGGCCGCGATCGTGTAGTGGTCGCACTTGAAGGCGGAGTGTCCGCATTTACTATCCAGGACGAGATAGGGGAGATGGAGTTCTTTTGAAAAGTCGATGGGAGTCTCCGGGTAGACGGCGGTGTCGGTGGAAGCGATCACGGCGAAAAAGGGCGCCTTGATTTGCTTGCCGGCGTCGAGCAGGGAGGTTCCCTTCGCGGCGATGCTATGGGTGCGGATGGCATCGAACTGCTTGAGCGGATTGAACGGATCCATGAAGCGCTTGTACTGCCCGGCGCCGGCCTGGGCCAATCCGAGGATCTGCTCCATCATGGTTTTCTTGGGCGCTCCCGCATCTTCCGAGGCATCGCCCTCCTCGCCGCCGCTGACATCCACACCGCCTCCGGCCCGCGCGAAGATCTTGAAATGGGAGGTCCACAGTTGAACGTCCTTCGCCGACATCTGAGGCGTACCGACGATCGGAACTCCCTTGTCCATGAAGTTGGGATAGGCGCTCAGCCATTCATAGGTCTGCATGCCGCCCATGGAGATCCCCAGCACCGCGCGCACGCGCTGGATACCCAAGTGCTCGGTGAGCAGACGATATTGCGTCTCCACCATGTCGCGGATGCTGATGGCGGGAAAGCTGTTCCCCCGCTGCGTGCGCTGGTTCGAGGGGGAACTCGAACTGCCGTTGCCCAGGGCATCGACGACGACAATGTAATACTTCGTGTCGTCCAGCAGGCGTCCCGCGCCGATGTAGCGCTCCATATCCTCCGAGCGGCCGTTGTACCAGGTAGGCACCAGGATCACGTTCGATTTGTCGTGGTTGAGCTGTCCGTACGTACGGTAGGTCACGCGGCAATTCTCAAGCACCTGGCCGCTTGTCAATTTGAGGTCGCCCAAATTGAACGCGAAAAGGAAAGAGGCGAGCAGCACCCACATGTTATCTATGATGCGCCAGAGCCGGAACGGTTGCCCGGGCGGAGCGCGGATACGGTTGAATCTCGTGTTCACCGTTCCCGGCGATGACGCGGCCGAATCGAGCGCCTGGGGGCATGCCAAGGCGCGTCTGGAAGCCGGCCGCGGTCATGCGGCGGCTAATAGTTCCCGAAATCTTCACACTAAGGAATTTTTTTCAAAGAATAAGGATGAGACTTTTCATCTAGTGTGTATACTATTCCCAACTGGTTGCACAAGGGTCATTAGCTGTACTTCACTATACTTCTCGAAGCGCTGCTCAAGCGGCTTCGGATAGAGAGGTTAGGTGACCTTTCTCCATCATCAGTCAAGAACAATCCACTTCCATCTGGAGGAACCGATGAATAGGAAGATAGGTGTAGCGGCGATGCTACTGGCAATGCTTTGCCTGGTAGTCTCTCCCGTTTTCTCGCAGTCCGACAGTACCAGTATCTCGGGTCTCGTGCGGGATCCGAGCGGCGCCGTGGTAACCGGCGCGAACGTAACAGTTACTAACGAAGGGACCGGATTTGAGCGCAGGACAACCACTAATGACACCGGCTTTTACACCGTGCCCAATATCCCGCCAGGCTTCTATAAGATCACTGTCGAAGCAGCCGGATTTAAGAGATATGAAGGAACTCGGAACAGGCTCGAGGCGGCAATGCCCGCGCAGGTAAATGTGGATATGGCCGTCGGCCAGGTTTCCGAATCGGTGACGGTCGAGGCGAGCGCCGCCCAGCTCAACACCGAGTCCGCCGCGGTCGGCAAGACCGTCGAAGAGACGCAGATTCAAAACATCGCACTGAACGGCCGCAACCCGCTGTTTCTGGCGATTTTGAAGCCCGGTGTGCGCCGCGGTTCGCCGATGAACGGCTTCAGTTACGGCTTGGATTCGGGCGGCCTGACAATCAACGGCGGCCGTTCGCAGGATTCACTAATCACCTTTGATGGCGCGGTCGGCATCCGCACGCGCGCTAATGGTACGTCGATTGGAACGGCCGACGCTGATACCGTCCAGGAAATCCAAGTCCTGACGGCCAACTACTCGGCGGAGTATGGCCGGTCGGCGGCGGGCCAGATCCGCATGGTTACGAAATCAGGCGGCAAGGATTTCCATGGCTCCGCTTACGAGTATTTCCGTAACAACAACCTGGATGCCAATAGCTGGAACCGCAATCGCCGCGAGGCGACGAACTTCGTGGCGCCGATGAAGTTCAACCAGTTCGGCTATAACATAAGCGGGCCAGTCACCATCCCCGGCAAGTTCAACACCAACCGCGAGAAGCTGTTCTTCCTCTGGGCACAGGAATATGTGCGGCGCCGCTGGGAAGATACGCTACAACAGCGCGTGCCAAGCATGGCCATGCGCCAGGGAGATTTCAGTGAACTGTTGAATTCCAACATTTACTACAGCAGCGCGCGTGTTATCCGCGACCCGCTCACGAGCCAGGCATACGCGAACAATGTTATCCCCACGGGCCAGTTGAGCCCGAACGGCATCGCGTTTCTAAACACCTATTACGCGCCTAATGGAAGCTTCGGCGGCAATAACTGGATGCTGGTCCGTCCAGGCCGTCAGAACCAGCGCAAGTACACAGTCTCGATCGATTACAACCCCTCGATGAATAAGTTCTTCAAATTCCGCTTGTCCAACTACGCTTACACCGGCCTCGACACCAGCCGCGGAGGCTTTGATTACGCCATTACGGATTGGGACCGGCCGAACCGCACGGGCAGCCTCGGCTATACCTGGACGGTGACCCCGACAACGGTCAACGAGTTTTTGGTCTCCGCGTCGGTGGATCGCGTCCGTATCGCCATCGATCAGACCGGCGAACGGTATCTGCGTTCGCGGCCGGGCATCAACTACCCCTATATCTTTCCGGAGAAAAAGGAGATCTACGACAAAGTTCCAACGATCGTGATCCCCAACGTCGGGCAGATCGACGGCGGTCCGTATCCGTCCTCGTCGGCCGGCCCGATCTACCAACTCTCGGACAACTTCACCAAGATCCAAGGGAATCACACCTTCAAGTTTGGCGCTTTGTTCGAACGGTCCGGCCAAAACGACTTCGATCAAATCAACGTCTCTGGAGTTCCCGGCGGAACCAACAACCAAAACGGACGATTTCAATTTGACGACGGCGTTTTCACGGGCACCGGTCTGGCGAACGCGGCTGTCGGCCGGTTCACGACCTATGCCGAGATCGGTCCGCGAGCCTATACGCCGTACCGGAGCCACATGTTTGAGTTTTTCGGGCAGGATTCCTGGCG
>CAZXBZ010000190.1:0-7101 GCA_964639135.1 uncultured Solibacteraceae bacterium
TTCGGTTAACAGCCGAATGCTCTACCATTGAGCTACTGAGGAACTTGGGTTGGTTGTACGGCGGTTGGTTTACCGCCGTCTCCTGAGATTACAGCAAATCCGGGCTTTTGCTGTCAACAAATGCCGCGTGAAAGGGCGAAACCCGCGCGGCATCGCTTCGGGCTTTGGCTGCCTGGGCGTTGCCTTGACGGGTTTCCGCGCCTAATCGCCGAGGCTCACGGTGCGGGCGATGAGGACCGCGGGGTTGCCGTGCAATTGCTTCATCACCTCTTCCCCTGGGACGCCGTCCGTCTCCACCACGGCCACGGCCTGCGCGGGCTTGTCCGCGCTGGAGTCATGCTCCTCGCGGCCCAGGGAGAAGTTCGCGATGTTGATCCGATTTTCGCCCAGCACCTTCCCGACGTGTCCGATAACGCCTGGAACGTCCAGGTTCCGCATGTAGATGAGGTCTCCGGAGAGAGGGACTTCCACGGGAATTCCGTCCACGCGGAGCAAGCGCGGCTTATCCATCACCACCGCGCCGCCCACCCTGGTTCTGCCGGCGGATGTCTCGATTTCCAGGTGCAGCGTATCGATGCGGCCGAGACGCACCTGATGCTTCTCGCTCACCGTGATGCCCCTCGAGGCCGCAATTTGCATGGCGTTGACCACGTTGATGCGTTCCCCCGAGCGCCGCAGCACGCCTACCACGCCCGCGTTGCGGATCAACTGGGTGTTGCCGGCGATATGGCCGTGATAGCGAATGTGAATCGCCACCAGGTTGCCTTCGGCGATGTGGGCGGCAAATTCGCCAAGCCGCCGCGCCAGCAGCATATAGGGTTCCACGGACTTGTACTCGGCCGGGGAAAGCTGCGGCATGTTCACCGCGTTGATGGCGACGCCCTCCCGCAGGTAATCGCTCAATTGCTGGGCGATGCGCACGCCGACGATTTCCTGCGCCTCCTCGGTGGAAGCGGCGATGTGGGGGGTGGCGATCACGTTGGGCAGCTTGAGGAAAGGCTCCTCGCCGGAGGTGGGTTCCTTCTCGAAAACATCGAGGGCCGCCGCGCCGATCTTGCCGCTCTCGAGGCCGGCTTCCAGCGCGGCGTAATCAATCAGTTCGCCGCGCGCGCAGTTCACCAGGCGCACGCCGGGCTTCATCTTTTCGATCGCGGCGGCATCGATCATGTGCCTCGTTTCCGGAGTGAGCGCGGTGTGCAGACTGATGAAGTCGCTCTGGGCGTAGAGTTCGTCCAGGCTCACGAGCGTCACGTTCATGGCCGCCACGCTTTCCGGATTCACGAACGGATCGTGCGCGATGATATTCATCTCGAACGCGTTGGCGCGCTGCACCACGCCGCGGCCAATCGTGCCGAGCCCGATCAGGCCCAGCGTTTTTTCGCGCAATTCGTTGCCGACGAACTTCTTCTTTTCCCACTTGCCGCTCTTGGTGGATTCCGTGGCCTGGGGCACGAAGCGAGCCATCGCGAGCATCAGCGCGAGCGTGTGCTCGGCAACTGAAATCGAGTTGCCGCCGGGTGTGTTCATCACGATCACTCCGGCCTCGGTGGCGGCGTTCAAGTCCACGTTGTCAACGCCCACCCCGGCCCGGCCGATCGCCTTCAATTTCGGCGCCTTGGCCAGGATGTCCTTGGTGACTTTCACCGCGCTTCGAACCACGAGGGCGTCGGCATCGCCGAGGTGCGCCTCATATTCCTTGGGCGTGGAGACGATGATGTTCCAATCTTTGTTCTTCTGGAGGATAGCCAAGCCAGCGGGGGATAGCGGTTCGGCGACGAGAATATTCATTTCGGGTAGAATCCTATCGGTTTCGGTGGCGGGAAGAGCTTTCGCCGCCCTGTCACGATTTGCGGGGAGCAAATGGCCACCGTTGGAATCTCTTAGAATAGCAAATGGATATGGCACTGCTCGATCGGGTTCAGAAGGATATGGTTGCGGCCATGAAGGCCAAGGACCAGGCGCGGCTCGGCGCGATTCGCATGATTAAGGCGGCGCTTACCAAGGCCAAAGCCGATGCGGACCGGGAGTTTGACGAGGCGGCCGAGTTGCGGGTGCTGGGCTCCTTGCTCAAGCAGCGGCATGAGGCGGCGGAGATGTTCCGCAAGGGCGGGCGTGAGGAATCCGCGCAACAAGAGGAGATGGAAGCGCTCGTCATCCAGAGCTACATGCCGCCGGCGCCCACCGAAGCGGAGCTTTCGAACGCGATCGAAACGGCGCTGGCGGAGACGAACGCAAGCTCCCTCAAGGACCTTGGCGCGGTGATGAAAGCGGTTCAGACGAAACTCGCCGGGAAGCGCGTGGATGGGAAGGCGCTCAGCGATAGGGTGCGTGCACGGCTGGCCGGTTGAAGCTCGCCGGTCAGCCGGGGACCGGGGAGTATGGCGGGATGCGTCGCGCGGCGGGTGTCACTGCCATTCCATGGAGGATTCCGGGCGCGCTGGCCGAATCACGCGGTAGAGCAGAACAAAGGGCCAGGCGAGAAAACCCGCGATCAGCCGGGGCATCGCGGCCATGTCTTTCGCCAGGGATTGCGCGTTTTCGCCCACCAGCAGCGCGTTCCGCTGCATGATGTAGAGGTTGAAGAAGCTCGAAACCACCGTGAACCCCACGGAGACGATCATGCTGCGCCGGAGTTCGGGGGTTCCGCCCAGCCAGTGCACCAGCAATTCCAAACCATGCACCACCGCTGATAGCCCTATCCCTACCACCAGGCCCGCCAGCCAGCGCGGTTCCGCATTCCGCATTGCCTGGATGAAGGCTCCCCAGAAGCCCGACGTCGTTACCCGGTAGGCGAACTGCAGCAGCAGCGCCCACGAAGCGGCTTCAACCCCGGCGCTGACATTGGTGAAGAAGAACAGCGCGCCCCGGATCAGGGCGCTGGTGAAGGCCGATTTCCAATTCCATCGTGCGACGAAATACTGAAGAGGGTGGCGGCACATGCCGGCCAGCACCGCCGCCACCGAGGGCGCTGGCATCGCGGGAGGCGCTCCCGCCGCCGTATCCGGATCATGCTCCGGTCCGCCGGGCCGGGATGCGACGGTGCGCGCGTCCAAGGGGTGCGAAGGCTCCAAAACCCTCCCTCCTGCGCGAATCCGAGGGAATTCGATTTCGCGGGGCTATCAGATGAACACTACACCACATCGCGGCACGGGTCCAGGCCCGTGCCGATACACTGATAAGAGAATGAGTACACCAACCGATACCACAATCCACGATGCCGCGCGGGGGGAAGCCCGTGTGGCGATGCCGGAAGTTCCCTATACATTGGATGGCGCCGCCGTGCTCCATCAAATGCTCAGTGTTCGTTGGGATCGGTGGCACGCCTTGGAGCCGGGCGAACGGGAAGGTGTAATCGGTGAGGCGCGCGAGGCTCTGGGAGAGATGGAGGCCACGGGGTTCAGCGCAATTTTCTCTCTGCTGGGCCACAAGGGCGACCTCATGCTGCTGCACTATCGCCATAGCTTCGACGAATTGAACGCCGTCGAAACCAGCCTTAATGCGCTGCGGCTGCGCGACTTTTTCGAGATCACCCATTCCTATCTCTCGGTTGTCGAACTCGGGCTCTACGCCTCCACCACCAAAATGCACGCCGAGCTCACGGAGAAGGGCTTCGCACCGCATTCCGCCGAGTGGAACCAAGGGGTGGAAGAGACGCTCGAGCGCCAGCGGAAGGCCATGGCGCCGCGCCTTTGGCCGCAAGTTCCGCCCCATCGCTACTGCTGCTTTTATCCGATGGATCGCTTTCGTGGCGAAGAGAGGAACTGGTACACCGTTCCGCTGGCCGAGCGGCAGCGCATGATGCACGAACACGGCTTGATTGGGCGGCGCTACGGCGGCTTGGTGAAGCAGATCATTTCCGGTTCGATCGGCTTCGACAAATGGGAATGGGGCGTGGACCTCTTTGCCGACGACCCCATCGTCTTTAAGAAACTCATTTACGAAATGCGCTTTGACGAGGTGAGCGCGGTCTACGGCCTGTTCGGGGATTTCTTTGTCGGGCTGCGCTTCGATAGCGCCGAGCTCGGGGAATTCCTCGCGGGCAAATCGCCCCGGTGGGAGGCGCCGGAGGGCGAAGCGGCATCGCGGCGCGGATGATGGAAAATGGCGCGCCTCCGGGTGGGATATCCTGAAGCTTCCATCGGTTCCATCGAATCGTTGAACTGTATCCCCGCTTATCTTATGCGCCACGCGATTTCCACGCATCTCTTCGTAAACCAGAACCTGGGCCCCGCTCTTCTCGACAGGATTCTCAACGCGGGGGTGGACCTGGTGGAGCTTTTCTGCGCCCGGCAGCATCTGGACTACCGCAACGACGCCCAGGTTCGTGAAGTGGCGCTGTTTTTTGACGATGCGCCCATCAAGGCGCACTCCATCCACCTGCCGATGTTCAGTGACGATTGCTGGGGCGGAAGCGGCCCCCGCGCCGTGCTCGACATCGCGAGTCCGTCACGCGACAAACGAATCGCGGCCGTTGATGAAGCGAAGCGCGCGCTCGCTCTCGCGGAATCCATCTCCTTTCCGTATGCCGTCCAGCACATCGGAGTGGGCTTCGACGACGAGTGGGATATGCGCAAAGTGGATGCGGCGTTCGATTCCCTGGACGAATTGAAGAGCTTCGGCAGGCAGCGCGGCGTGGAGGTGCTGGTGGAGAATATCCCGAATGCGCTTTCAAGCGCGCAAAAGATCGTGGAGTTTTTTCAAGTCACCCACCTGAACCTCGGCGTCTGCCTAGATATCGGCCACGCCAACATAATGGAGGGCTTCGATGAGGCTTTCGCGTTGCTGGAGAGCCGCATCCGCTCGCTGCACGTCCACGACAACAACGGACGGGACGACAAGCACCTTTTCCCGGGAGTCCATCCTGGAGGAACGGTGAACTGGCGGAGCGTCATGGAGCGTCTGAGAACACTGCCTGAGAGCGTGCCGCTCATGCTCGAGCTGAAGGAAGACCCCGAACAAGGGAACTCGCTTGGCCGCGTGAAGGAAGTGTTCGATTACCTGGAGAAGCAAGCATGAGCGACGCCGCCGTTCCCCGAATCCGCATCAGCGAGGCTGCGAGCCACGAAGGGCGCAAGGTCTCCATCGCGGGCTGGCTTTATAATCTGCGCAAGTCGGGCAAAATTGTTTTCCCGATCCTGCGCGATGGCAGCGGCCTGATGCAATGCGTGGGCCTGAAGGCCGAACTGCCGGAGGAGACGTTTGAGACGCTCAAGCGCTTGACGCAGGAGTCGTCGCTCGTGCTGACCGGCGCGATACGCGCCGAACCGCGCGCGGCGGGCGGTTATGAGATGGATATCGAATCCGTCGATGTGCTGCAGCGAGTGCCGGAAGAACGCCCCTATCCCATCACTCCCAAGGAACACGGTATCGATTTCCTGATGGACAACCGGCACCTGTGGCTGCGCAGCCGGCGCCAGCACGCCATTCTTCGGGTGCGGCATGAGGTGATTCGCGCCGTGCGCGATTTCTTCGACGATAACGGCTTTACCCTCGTCGATTGCCCCATCTTCACGCCCGCTTCCTGCGAGGGAACGACCACCCTGTTCGAGGTGGATTACTTCGAGGATGAGAAAGTCTACCTCACGCAATCGGGCCAGCTCTATAACGAAGCCACGGCGATGGCGTTCGGCAAGACGTATTGCTTCGGCCCTACCTTCCGCGCGGAGAAATCAAAGACCCGCCGGCACCTCACCGAGTTCTGGATGGTGGAGCCGGAGATGGCTTACGCCACCATCGAGGATGTGAAAAATCTGGCCGAGCGGTTCGTCGTAAGCGTCGTCGGCCGGGTGCTCGACCGGAAGCGCGAGGAGCTGAAAGTGCTTGAGCGCGACACCGCGAAACTCGAAGCGTGCGTGCCGCCCTTTCCGCGCATGAGCTATGACGAGGCCCTCGAAATTCTCCACCGAAAAGGGAGCAGTATCGAGTGGGGCAGCGACTTTGGGGGAACCGACGAAACGCTGCTTACCGAAGACCAGAACCGGCCCATTATGGTGGACCGTTTCCCCACCGCCATTAAGGCCTTCTATATGCAGCCGGACCCCGCACGGCCTGAGGTTGCTCTTGGCGTCGATGTTCTGGCTCCCGAAGGTTACGGTGAGATCATCGGAGGAGGTGAGCGAATTCACGACCTCGATCTGCTGATGGCGCGCCTTGAAGAGCACAAGCTCTCCCCCGAGCCTTTCGACTGGTACATCGATCTTCGCCGCTATGGCAGCGTTCCTCACGGCGGTTTCGGCATGGGTATCGAGCGCGCCGTGGCCTGGATCTGCGGGCTTGAGCATGTCCGCGAGACCATTGCGTTCCCGCGAATGCTCTACCGCACGAAGCCATGACGCGGCGAAAGGGAGCGCGCCACTCCGTGGAGCGGCCTGGCGGCTCGGAGCGCGGCCCTTCCCTCCAGGCAGTGTACAGGGTGTCTCCGTGGGTAACGAGTGTTACTGTGCCAGCACGAGACTTCTATCCTTACTAAGCATCGCTATCCAGTGCCCTTACTCCTACACCCTCCATCATTGTCTTGAAGAGAATCGGCATGGGAACTACTCACGAGTATTTCGGTAGCGGAATGACAGAGATTTCCCGCTCGGGGTTTGTGCCGCCCACCCTCACCTACTCACTGACAGGGGAAATGCCAGAACGAATCACCCAAGCCTTCCTGCGAGGCTGGGTTACCAGCCCCAAAGACCTGGCCCTCACGAAAAAGGCTTTAGGGAAAGCAACATCCAAGTGGTTCAGTGCCGCGCAACTCACCGTCCCGGACGGCCTGCTCACCGCCATTGCGCGTGGAGATTCGCTCGATGTCACAGGCGACGGATTCACCGCCTCCCTCAAGGTCTATCGCGGCGAAGGTTCACCAGTTAAACAGCCGGACGGCGCCAGCTATCGCTCCTGGTTTTTCGATCTGGAGATCATGCCGAAATAAGACCCCTCGGCCTCCAGAAATATAGCACTAGGTGCGCTTTTTCTTTATTCCTATCACACTACGTGTGACACAATGCAGATATGGAAGCGGTACTTATCCTGAAATCAAAAGGCTTTGATCGCTTCGCTTCGAAGCAGCGGATTCAGGATGAGACTCTGCGGAACGCCATCCAGGAAACAGAG
>CAZXBZ010000191.1:0-7075 GCA_964639135.1 uncultured Solibacteraceae bacterium
GGAAGGTGACGGGATCTGTCTGATGAGTGGATCTTGATCGAGTCTTATCCCAGCGGCTATGGAACGGCGATGTTCCTTATTTGAAGGCTAAAGATTTTTGACGCTGGTGACGATGATTTTTCTTAGACAAAGCTGACGAAATACAAATACAATGGGCGGAGGCCGGTTCTGCCCACGGACACGTGTGGATGTCAGTACTATGGCTTGTTCTGCCAAGGGGTTTAGGTTGGCGGTTACGGACAGTTCTTCGGATCAAGAGCGGGACTCGGAGTTCCGAGGCCCGGTGATCGCGATTCTCGAACCGGAAGCCACACGGCGCCGGCATCTGACGGAGTGTCTCTCTCCGGAGCCCTATCGTATTCTTTGCGCGGCTTCGGCGATGGAGGCGATCCAATTGCTGGCGCGGCATCATGTGGATTTACTGCTGCTCCCCGAAGACACCGCGGAAGACGGCATGGCGCGGCTCTGCGAGGAAATCAAGATTCTCCGGATGTTGAGGGATTTTCCGGTCATACTGACGGTGGATCTCAACCGTCGCGCGAACCCGTCTCCCCTGCCGTTCGCTTACGAGGATTTTATCGAAACGCCGTTCGCGCCTCTCAGCGTGCGCAGCCGGGTACGCCGCTCGCTGGAGATGCGGCGGACACAGGAATCGAATGACCAGACGGAAGCCGTGCTCGTTACGCTTGCCCAGGCGGTGGAACACCGTGACCGTTATACCGGAGGCCATTGCCAGCGGTTGAGCCTGTATAGCGTGCTGCTCGGCTCCAGCTTGCACCTCTCGCGGGAAGAACTGGTGGCGCTCTATCGCGGAGGGTTTCTGCACGATATCGGCAAGATCGCCATTCCGGATAGCGTTTTGCTGAAGGAAGGGCCGCTTACGCCGAAAGAGCGCACGCTGATGCAGAGCCATACCGTGAAGGGCGAAGATATCTGCCGGCCGATGCTCTCTCTTTCCGGAGTGCTGCCGATCATTCGAAGCCACCACGAGCGCTGGGATGGCTCGGGGTATCCGGACGGATTGGCGGGTAATGAAATTCCTCTGCTTGCCCGTATTTTGCAGATCGCGGATATTTTCGACGCGATCACGACAAAACGGCCGTATAAAGCCGCCCAGAGTTCGGGGGAAGCGATGAAGATCCTGGAAGGGCTGGCGGCTTCGAATGAACTGGACGGCGAGCTGGTGACGGCGTTCCTTCGCATTGCCGGCCATTCTCACGCTGGGCGTGAAGGGCATCGGGAGCATGCGCTGCTGAGCCAGTCGCTCAGAAATCTGAGACGGGTCCTCACTGGAACCGGCGCGGATTTGCGCCTCCTCGACTTGCACAAGACGCCTGTTGGCAGGCGATCTGGCCGGCCGCGGCCGCGATCCGGGAACTGACCGGCCCGCGCCAGCGGTTGACCGCTCAGGTAAAGTGAGAAGTGTGTACAGTTTCCGTGGCGGCGGTTGACTGCCGCCGTTTCGGACGAGGTACGCTGTTCCCGGCATGAAGATTCCCCCCAATGATTCCCTGAATGTTCTTGAAGCTCAAGTGATCTCGTGCAGGCTCTGTCCGCGGCTTGTGGAATATCGAGAACGCGTGGCGCGCGTAAAGCGGAGGGCTTACCTCGATTGGGAATATTGGGGAAGACCGGTTCCAGCCTTCGGCGACCCGAAGGCGGAAGTTATGGTGCTGGGGCTCGCCCCCGCGGCGCACGGCGCCAACCGCACGGGCCGGATGTTCACCGGGGATCGCTCCGGCGACTTCCTTTACCGGGCGCTCTGGCTGAACGGCTTCGCCTCCCAGCCCACGAGCACGCGCCGCGCGGACGGGTTGCGGATGCGCAATCTTTGGATTACCGCGTCCGTGCGCTGCGCGCCGCCCGATAACAAGCCCGCGCCGGATGAATTGCGGAACTGCCGTCCTTATCTCGAACGGGAGTTGGCGCTGCTGCCGAATCTGCGCCTGATCGTGGCGTTGGGCAAGATCGGCGCGGATTCCTACCTGCGTTTCCTTCGGGACTGTGGGGAAATCAAGAGCATGGCTCAGTATCCGTTCGGACACGGAGCGTTTCATCGCTTTCCACACGGCCCGGCCATGCTTTGCTCCTACCACCCGAGCCAGCAGAATACTTCCACAAAGAAATTGACGGCGGAGATGCTCCGCGAGATCTTTCATACGGCGGCGCTACACACAACGCGAGCCGGGTTTCCGATACCTCGCGAGGATGGCGGATCGGCTGGCGCCGTATGAGTCTGGCGCGGCGAGAGCCGGGCGCGGAGCGTGATGGCCGTTCATTAAAGTCAAGGAGTCAGGAACAGATGAGAAGAATTCTCCCCATTGCGATTTTGGGCTTGCTATGCACGGGTGTGCTGGCGGCGGAAGAGTTTACAAAAACCTTATGGCACGCGGCCGAGCCGGTCTACGCAAAAACGCTGGAGCATCCGTTCCTCACCGGGCTGAGCGACGGAACGCTGCCGAAGGATCGCTTTCAGTTTTACCTGGTGCAGGATGCGCAGTATCTGCGCGTGTTTGGGCAAGCCCTCAGCCTGCTGGCCGCGAAAGCGCCGGAAGAAGACTGGGCTCTGACGCTGAACCAGCACGCGATGGATACCCTCAAGGCGGAACGCGCCATGCACGAATCGATTTTGAAGGCGCACGGAGTGGATACTCGCAAGGCGATAGCGGCGGGTATGGCTCCGACGGCCGTCGCCTACACGAACCATATTCTGGCAACCGCTTCGCGGAGGCCCTTTATCGAGGGATTGGCGGCGGTGCTGCCGTGCTACTGGATCTATGAACGGGTGGGCAAGCATCTGGCGGCGAAAGGCTCTCCCGATAAGGAATACAATCAGTGGATTTCCATGTACGCCGGGGATGGATTCGGGGATTCCGTGGTGGCGGTGCTCGATATGATGAACAAGGCCGCGGAGCGGGAAAGTGAAGACGCCAGGCGGCGGGCGACGGAGACCTTCGAGCGCTCGGCCCGATACGAGTACCTGTTTTGGGATATGGCCTGGAGGGAAGAGACCTGGCGTCCCTAAAGCCGGGGCCTGGAGCATAAAAATCGAGCCGGACACATCTCGTCCGGCTCGATTTTTGAATGCTGATCGTGCGCGCTGGCTAGCTGGCGGAAAGCGCCTTGACCCGCTTATGCAGGCGGGCTTTGTATCGGTCCGCGGCGTTGGTGTGGATGATGCCCCACTTCGCGGCCCGGTCGATGATCGAAAAAGTCTTTGGTAACAGTTCGTTCGCGGCGCTCGGATTGTTCGCTTCGATCAGCCGCCGCAGGGCGCGGAGCTGGTGGCGAAGGCGGGTCTTTCTCATCCGGTTCACGGCGGTGCGATAGCGCGTGACTCGAATTCGCTTCAGGGAGGATACGTGATTGGCCATGAGATTGCGGCTTAGCGCCTCATATCAGAATAGCGTATGGGGCGGCCATGGTCAAAGACAAAATGTCGTCCCACGGTGTCCGCCCGGGCGCCCGCGTCCGTTGCGGAGCGTCCGGCCCGGCTCTTGGCCGCTGAAATGCCGGAAGAGCCACCATCTCCGCGAAAATGCCTGCTTCGTCCGTAATTGGAGATATCCCCGCTCACCGCGGCAGCAGTTCGCGCAGATCGCCGAGCGCCACGCGCCCCGTATAGATGGCCATTCCCAGCGCGGCGTTCACGTTCATTTCGAGCAAGGCGCGCACCTCGTCCAGGGTAGTGATACCGCCAGCCGCGGTGATCTCGTGCCGGGTGCCGGCTCTTAGCGCGGCGAACCATTCGAGGTCGGTGCCTTGGAGCATCCCTTCCTTGTCGACGTAAGTGCAGAGAAAACTGGAACAGTAAGGCTCTAACCGCTTCAGCACTTCAACGGCCGTCAGCGAGGTGGATTCCCGCCAGCCGCGGACCACGATGTGTCCGCCCTTGGAATCGAGGGCGATCTGGATGCGCTCCGGGCCGGCCGCCTCGGCGAGATCCCGCAAAAAATCCTCGCGAACGCCGTTCGAATCGAAGGCCGAGGTGCCGACGATCACCTTATCCACGCCTAACTTCACGAGTTGGCGCGCCCGCTCTTTGTCGCGGACGCCTCCGCCCGCGCGGATGCGAGCCCGGGCGGCGAGGTCTTCGACGATGTCGTCGTTCCGGCCCTTTCCCATCGCGGCATCGAGGTCGATGACCTGAATCACCGGGAAGCCCGCGAAGCGCTCAAGCATTTGGCGGGGAGGGTCTCCTTCCAGAGCCTTCTCGCGCCCTTGTACGAGTTGAACAACCTTCCCTTCCATCAGGTCGATGCAGGGGATCACAAGCGCGGGGGATTGGCTAGGCATTGGGTCCCCCGGCGGCCTCATCCATCGCCAAGGGGCGCACGGGAATCCCCGCTTCGGCCAGGAATTTCTTGAGATCTCCGACGGTGTAGGCGCCGTAGTGGAAGATGGAGGCGGCGAGAGCGGCGTCGGCCTTGCCTTCGGTGAGCACGTCGCGGAAATCTTCCGGCTTGCCCGCGCCGCCCGAGGCGATCACGGGGATGCGGGTGGCTTCGGAAACCGCGGCGGTAAGGAGGCAATCAAAGCCATCCCGCACTCCGTCGCGGTCCATCGATGTCAGCAGGATCTCTCCCGCGCCGAGGGCCTCGCCGCGCTGTGCCCACTCGATACAATCGATGCCGGTGTCGTCGCGGCCGCCGCGTACATAGGTTGTCCAGCCCGCGCTGTCCGCGCGCCTCCGGGCGTCGATCGCGAGCACCACCGCCTGGGCGCCGAACTCCTCGCTCAGTTCGCGGATCAACTCCGGGCGCTTGAGCGCGGCCGTGTTCACGCCTACTTTGTCCGCTCCGGCGTGGAGGATCTTGCGGGCGTCTTCCACGCCGCGGATGCCGCCGCCCACCGTAAGCGGGATGAACACTTGCCGGGCGGTCCGCGCCACCACGTCCACCATGGTGTCGCGGGCATCGGACGACGCGGTGATATCGAGGAACACGAGTTCGTCCGCGCCCTGCTGGTTATAGCGTTCGGCCAGTTCCACTGGATCGCCGGCGTCACGCAGATTGACGAAATTGACGCCCTTCACCACCCGGCCGGCAGTCACGTCGAGACAAGGAATTATGCGTTTGGCGAGCATCAGGCTAACTCCACGAAATTCTTGATGATTTGCGTTCCCACCGCGCCGGATTTTTCCGGATGAAACTGCACCCCATGCACGTTGCCGTCTTCGAGCAGCGCGGTGTAGGGTACGCCGTAGTGGCATTCGGCCCCGGTGGCGCCGGCGAGCGGCGCGTAGTAGCTGTGCGCGAAATAGACGTAAGGCTGGGGCGGGATTCCCCGGAGCAGAGTGCAGGGCCGGCGGGCGGAGATCTGGTCCCACCCCATGTGTGGCACCCGCAAGTTCCCCTCAAAGCGCCGGATCACGCCCTTGAATAATCCGAACCCCGGAACGCCCGGCTCTTCCTCGCTGCCCTCGAAGAAGCATTGGAGCCCAATGCAAATACCAAGCAGCGGTGTTCCCCGATCGATCAGATCAAGCAAGCCCGCGCGCAGGCCGGAGGCCGTGAGGGATCGCATGATTTGCCCGTAATGTCCCACGCCAGGGAGAATTACCTTTTCCGCTCCCTCCAACTGCCCGCCCTGTGTCACCACTTCGTAGCCGGCGCCGATGGAACGCAGTGTGTTTTCCACGCTGCGCAGATTGCCGGCGCCGTAATCGACAATACGGATCACAGGAGGCCTTTCGTCGAGGGAAGCAGATCTTTCAGGCGCTCATCGGTGGAGCAGGCGTAACGCATGGCGCGCGCGAAGCCCTTGAAGATGGCCTCTACCTTGTGGTGGTTGGAGCGGCCATACAGAGTCTTTACATGTACGTTCGCGAGCGCGTGGACAGAGAAGGCGTGGAAGAAATCTTCCAGCAGTTCCGATTGCAGATCGCCCACCAGACGCGTCCTTACCTTCGCATCCACCACGTGATAAGGCCGCCCCCCCAAGTCCACGGCCACGACGGCCAGTGTTTCGTCCATGGTCTGCACGAAGTAGCCCGCGCGGTTGATGCCCTTGCGGTCGCCGAGTGCCTTGGAGAAAAGCTGTCCCAGCGCGATGCCGACGTCTTCCACCGTGTGATGCTGGTCCACGTCGAGATCGCCCGTGGCATGGAGCGTGAGATCGAAGCCGCCGTGCTTGGTGAAAAGCTCCAGCATGTGATCGAAAAAACGGATGCCCGTGGAGATGTCGTACGTGCCGCGGCCCTCGATTGCGAGGCTGCCGCGGATTTGAGTTTCCTTTGTGATGCGTTCGAGCGTCGCCGTTCTCATGCCTGGATCACCGTTTCCATTTCATTGATGTTGTCGAGCACCGCGGCGGCGCCTTCCGCCGCGAGCAGCGCGTGCAATTCGCCGGCCTGGGGGCCGCCGGCCGCGATGCCGATAAACGGAACATCCGCCGCGCGGGCGGCGCGGGCATCGTCCACCGTATCCCCGACGTAGAACATTGCCTCGCCGGGGAACATCCGCTGAATCCGTTGCAAGCCTTCCGGATGCGGTTTCTTGCGCGCAACGTCTTCATCCGAAATGACGGGGTCGAAGGTGAGCGCCGGCGCAAAACGCTTGAGGGTGTGGAGCGCTTCGGCGCGCTCCCGCCCGGTAAAAATCGCGAGCCGGAAACGCCGCGCCAGATCTTCCAGCAGACCGTCACGGGCAATCCAGGTTTCACGCAGGATCAGGCCGTCGAAATTCTCGCCGAGAAAGCGCCGTTGAAACTCATGGACAACCTCCTCGTAGGCAAGTTCCACTCCCCGGTCAAGACTGATGCGATGCGAAAGCGCCCAGTCGTTGTTCCAGCCGCCCCGGTTCTTGTATTCCTGGATTTCCTCGAAGGCGAGCGGCGAGCCGGTGAAGTGTTCCACCGTCTGGCGGATGGCTTCCCGGTAGGAAGCGCCCACATCCACGAGAACGCCGTCCATGTCGAAAACAAGCACGCCGCGCGTCATCGGAGCGCCTCTTCGAACGCGGCGAGGAAGCGCGTCATCTGCTCCCGCGTGCCGATGGTCACGCGCACGGGGCCCGGGCTCTCATGGCCGCGCTCGCGGATCAGGATGCCACGTTCGCGCCAGCCGTGTTCGGCC